>CAJUNQ010000015.1 GCA_910587835.1 uncultured Oscillospiraceae bacterium
AAGGCCGTCTTTTTACCCAGAAGGGGCCCCTTTCTGCGTCAAAAATCCTCGCCAATCGGAAGATTGCCTTGCGGTTTTTTCCTTGAAATGAACCCCTTCTGGGTAAAAATTCGTCATTCCCTCTATTTTCAAACAAGCCCTTGCCGTATTTTAAGATTTTTTAACGCAGCAGGACGGCAAAAGACCCGTCCCTCCGGCGTTCAACGCCTGTGAATACAGGTTCTTACTCCTCTGGCACTGACGCATAGGGCCGCAGCTCAACCACATCCCCGATCATTCTCTCAATCTTCACCTGGTCGCTTTGCAAATACTGGATGAACTCCCAGATTTCCTGCTCCCGCCCGGTTCCAGGCCTGTACCAGAACACGGCCTTTACCTCCTCGTTCCACCAGAAGGCGACAGCGTGGCACCGGCGTTCCGCCTGTTTTTCCAGATAGGCAAGCAGGTCCTCCTCTGTCAGGTCCGCCAGATATTTGTCCAGCGTGGCATAGTTCATTTCCTGTTCGGCAAACTCTCCGGTGCCCACCATCCAATAGGTGATAAAGTATCCGTCGGAGTTGGCAAAGTAGTCCAGCTCCAAACCGGTGGGCGTATCCCCTTCCAAAGAGACAATGGTTTTTTTCGCCTTGGGCGCCCATTTGCGGTCTGTGGGATAGTACCCCGCAAAGGCGTCAGGGTAGTCCTGCAGGGTGGCCAGGGCATAGCACCGGTCCTTGGTAAACGCATTCAGGTCAAGGTCCGGGCCCAGCAGCCAGTCCAGAAGCCGCACCATGGTCTCCGGCGGCACCGGCCTGTCGCCATAAATGCGGTAGAACCGCCCCTCCCGCCAGAAGCTCAGGGTCTTCTCTGTCTCCAAGCCTCCCAGGGCGGTGACAAGCACCCCGTCCCGGTCCACCTGAGTCTGCTGGTTTTGCAGAATATACTCCCGCAGCCCCTCCTGCTCCACCAGAGGGATCTCCTCCGGCTGGTCCAGAATGTTGACCGTGATATAGCCAACCGAGGCGTCCAGCTCCTGAGACTGCCACTGAACGGACAGCCGGCTGGGCAGCTTGCTGTCCGGGTCCTCAAACTCCGGGAAGATATAGCTGCTGCGGTAGCCTTCCAGCTCCGGAACCATTTTTTTCAGCTGGGGGAAGTCCCAGAAGCGGTAGGCGTATTCAATGCCGAAGTCGCTTTCCAGATAGTCGTCCCATAGGGCCCGGTTCTCCGCTGTCTGGCTGTTGTACTGGAAGTACTCCTCAGCGGGCATCCCCTCCTCAAAGCTGGCAATATACTCCTGACTGAGCTGGTTGGTGGTCAGCCCGGCATTCTCTCCGTCTATTTTTGACGTGATGACAATACCCGGCTCGTCCGCTGCAATCATCACGTCATCGGAGTTCTCGATGCTCCGGGCGTTCTGTGCCGCAGGGTTGTTCTCCCCGGCGTCACGCTTGGTCTTCTCCTCTCCGGCAAACTCCGCGCCGCCCTCGGCAGGGGCCTGGTGAGAGGCCTCCCCCGCTCCGGCGGCCTCCTCCAGCGGCAGGTCAGGGGGTGCAAAGGCCCAGCGCAGAATCAGGGGCAGGCACAACGCCGCCACACAGGCAGCGGCGGCCAGCCAGGTGCCAAATCCCAGCCCGCGCCGGTGCTCCTGCCGCTGGGGTATGCGCCCGGCCTCCTCTACCAGCGCCGGGTCCAGGCTTTCCAGCTTCTCCAAAAACTCCTGGCCGTCCTTGATCCTCATATATCGTACCCCTCCTTTGAAAGATATTCTCTCAGTCCATTGCGGGTGCGGTACAGGCTGGTCTTCACCTTGCTCAGCCCTGCTCCATAACGCTCCGCAATCTTTGCCACCGGGTCCAGATACCAGTACCGCCGGATGAACATATTCCTGGGCTCCTCAGGCAGGGTGCGCAGATACCGCCCCACCTCCTCGGCCAGCATATGCCCGTCCACCTGGTCCTGGGCGTCCCCCTTGGCAGGAATGCACTGTTCCAGCTCCTTGGTCAGCTGGGCCAGGGGGGCGCTGCGCTTTTGCCGGGTACGCCGGCGGCACAGGTCGATGGTCAGCCTGCGGGTAATCTTCGCCAGAAAGGGGAACAGATACTCCCAGGGCTCATGGGGCGGAATGGCGTTCCAGGCCTGTAAATAGGTGTCGTTTTCGCATTCCTCCGCCGCCTGGGCGTCCCGCAGCAGGTGATAGGCCAGGCTGCGCAGCTGCCCGCCGTATTTTTCCGCAGTGTGGGCAAGAGCTGCCTCGTCCCGGGTCAAAAACAGCTCTACAATCCTCCTGTCCTCCATCTTGACTCCCTCCTTTTGAGCGCGCTCACCCCTGTTATCGCCATTTGGAGAGCGGTGGTCACAGTTTTTTCATTAATTTACCGGCTTTTTTGACAGGACTGCCGGAAGAAGTCATGCTTAGCCCTACATTTCTGTTTCAAATCTCTCTAGGGCGTGTTCACATAAGCTGAGTGTGCGGATTTTTGAGCAGTTTTTTGGCAGATTCAAGTCAAAAATTCGCAGATGTACTGGCGTACTTCAAGAATTTTTGGCGCAGAAGATGGCAAAAAACTTCCAAAAAGACGCGCACGAACGCTTGTGTGAACACGCCCTAAGGGAATGCGGAAAGATAGCCTCTCTGCATTTACCCGCCCCAAAACAGACCGCCCGACATGTCCGACAGGAGGAGGCTTCTGCGCCTGACATATGCGCTGCCGCATCCGGCTCCCCTCTGCAACGGAAAAGGCCCCGGCTTCCCGCCAGGGCCTTTCTGTTAATCCTGGGTCTCCCCCTTGTCCTCCAGCAGGGTGATCTCCACCTCGACCTCCTCCCCGCCGGTCATCAGATTATTCCCCGGCCGGTACAGGGTCACCTTCACCTTGTCCCCGGGCTCATACCGCAGCAGCAGGTTAGACACGTCCCGCAGGCTCTCCACCCGCTGGCCGTCCAGCTCAATGATCACGTCCCCCTCCTGGGCTCCGCTGCCTGCAAAGCCGCTGTCCTCAGTGATCTCCGTAATCTGCAGCCCTCTGGGCAGGCCGTAAATCTGGGACATGGCAGAGCTGATCTCCCGGCACATAATGCCCAGCCGAGTGCGCCCCTTGATATAGCCCCCTGCCAGCAGCTCGTTGATAATGGGCTGGGCGCTGCTCACCGGAATGGCGAAGCCCATGCCCTCGTAGCCCTCGGTGATGATTTTGGAGGAGTTGATGCCCACCACCTGGCCGTACATATTCACCAGCGGCCCGCCGGAGTTGCCCGGGTTGATGGCCTCGTCTGTCTGAATATAGGTCATGCCGTTTTCGCTGTACTTGCCCACCTCCCGGTCCAGGCCGGAGATGATGCCCCGGGTGAGGGAGCTGGAAAACCGCTCGCCGCCAGGGTTGCCAATGGCCATCACCCACTCGCCCACCGAGAGCTCAGAGGCGTTGCCAAACTGGGCGGGAGTAAAGCCGTGGTCGTTGGTCTTCAGCACCGCCAGGTCCGTGGTGCGGTCCACGCCCACCACCACCGCGTCATACTCCTGACCGTCATAGGTGGTCACCTTGACCAGCGTGCTTTTAGAGTTGAGCACCACATGGGAGTTGGTGATAATATACCCATCGCTGGTGGCGATAATACCCGTGCCGGTGCTCTCGCCGGTCTGGCCCTCCCGGGTAAGCTCCGCGGCCACCGTGACTGTGGAGGGCACCACCTGGTGGTACACGGTCTCCGCGTCCAGAACATTGCCCGCAGGCCGTTCCTGAATCTGAATGCCCTCGGTGTTGGGGGTCACGTCCACCTGGGGACGCTCCGGCTCCTCCTCATCCTCCGGCTCCTCAGAGCTCTCCGGCGGAATCTCCGGGTCGGCGTCCCATTCCCCGTCAAAGGGGTCGTCATAGCCGAACAGGGGGCCGCTGCTCTGGCCGCTGTTCGGGGCCAGGGCCAGGTACACCCCAAAGACCACCAGAGCCAGAACCGTGAGCACTCCTAATATCCACAAAAACACCTTTACGCTCCGGGACATCCGCCGGCGTTCCGGCGGAGGCTGGGGAGCCGCATAGCCTGGGGCATTCCCCCCGTAATAGGGGTAGGCCATGGGCTGGACCGGATACGCCCCCTGCGGGTACTGGGGCGGCGGATAGCAGCCCGGCTGGGCCGGAGCGTACCCCTGAGGCTGTCCATACCCAGGCTGGCCCTGAGGATAGCCCTGGGGCTGGCTGTACCCCGGGTATGGCTGGGTAAAGGGAGCGCCCGCCGGGTAGCCCTGGGCGGGATACCCCCCATAGGGCTGCTGCACAGCGCCCGGCATGGGAGAGGGCCAGCCCGGCTGCCAGGGGGTCTGGCTGTTCTGGTCCGGCACAGGCGCCCCGCCCTGTGCTGCCGGCTGACTCCACTGGGGGAACGGCTCTTGGGGCGTAAAGGAAGGGGCCGGCCCCCATCCCTCCCCGGTCAGAGGCTCCGTGCCCTCCGGGGGCAGCGCCTCGGCGGGCTCAGGCTCTGGGGCAGGGGGCCTTTGGGCAAACTCCTCCGGTACAGGGGGGCGCACCGGCTCCGCACCCATAGGCTCCTGTGCCCGGGCGATTTCTTCCTGGTCCTCAGGCCGGGGCTCCTCCTGGCAGGGAGGTTCCTCCTGCTCCAGAGCCTCCGCCGGCACAGGCTGCTCTGGCTGTCCCCCAGCGGGCTGGGCCTCCTGGGACTGCTCCCATCCGTTCTCCTCTCTGCGCTCCTCATTCATCGCTGCTGCTCCTTTCCTTCTCCTCCGGCCCAGGGGCCTTTTCCGCCCCGCCGGCTATCCCGGTCTGCCCGGGCTGCACCTGTTCTTCAGGCTGGCCGGGCGCTGTGTTTTTGTCTGCTTTTTCGTTTTTGCCGGACTTGCCCGGCCGCTCTCCCCGCTGGCTTTTGCGCAGGCGGGGCTCCTTGATTCGCGGGGCCCCCTCCTTGGCCTTGGGCTGGCTGTCCTTCAGCCGGGGCGCGCTCTGGGGCTTGGGCAGGTAGAACTGGAACCGGCAGAACTGCCCCTGCATGGAGGTGACCTGAATGTTCCCCCCATGCAGCTGCAAAATGGTGCGCACCAGATACAGCCCCAGCCCCATGCCGTTCTTATCCCGGCTGCGGGATTTGTCCCCCTTATAGAACCGGTCGAACACCATGGGCAGGTCTTCGGCGGCAATGCCCGGTCCGGAGTTCTCAATCATCACTGTGGTCCGGTCCACACTGTCTGCGGCCAGCACCTGAATCGTCCCGCCCGGGTTGGTAAATTTTACCGCGTTCTCCACCAGATTATACACCACCTGGTGCAAAAGGTCCTGGTCGCCGTAGACCTGGATGGGCTCCGCGTCCTCTAACCCCTGAATCTCGATCTGCTTTTCGTCAATACTCCGCTCAAAGGTGAGCAGCGTGGCCACAATGGTGTGGGTCACGTCAAACCAACCCGGGTGCAGCTTCATCTCCCCGCTGTCAATGCGGGAAAGGTCCAGCATGGACTTGACCAGCCGGGAGAGACGCTTCACCTCGTCAGACACAATGTGCAGGTACTTGTCCTGCTCTCCCTGGGGAATGGTGCCGTCCAGGATGCCGTCGATAAACCCGGCGATGGTGGTCATGGGGGTTTTTAGCTCGTGAGACACATTGGCAATAAAGCTGCGGCGCATCCCCTCTGAGTTGGACAGGGAGTCGGCCATATGGTTGAAGGAGGCCGCCAGCTGGCCCAGCTCGTCCGCGCTGGCCACCGGCACCCGAACCGAGAAGTCTCCGCCGCCCAGGCTGCGGGCCGCCGCGGACATCTGCCGCAGGGGCTTGACCAGCCGGAAGGCGAACACCCCCACCACGCAAAAGGTGACAGTGAGCGCTGCCCCTGCCGCAGCCAAAAACATTTTGAAGGCCTCCATCTGGGTGTTGTTGATGGAGGAGGGGCTGGTGGCGGCAAACACCACACCCACGCAGGGGCCTCCATCCTGCACGGTCATGGGTATGCCGATGATGTAATACTTGTCCCGATACAGCCCGCCAAAGTCCCCCCGGCCCTCATAGAGGCCCATAGCAGCCTGGTCCACATAAAAGGCGGGCGCCTCCCTGGGGCTCTCAAGCTTGCTGTGGGCAAAGTTGCCCAGCAGCACTTTGCCGTCCAGGTCTGTGATAAAAATATCCGCGTCAATGCTGGAGGAGAAGCTGGCAATGAACCCCTTCAGGGTGTCCGCCTGCAGCTCATACCGGTCCGGCTCCTTCTCGGTGAGATATCGGCTGGCAATGCCGGCAATAGAGCCCGCGTTTTTGGTGAGCAGCTCCTTTTTCTCCTGCTGCCAGAACCTGCCGAAAAAGGCCATCATCACCCCGCCCAGCATGACAAAGCTGAGAAAGATAATGGCCATGGTAATGCCCAGATACCGCTTGAAAATGCTTTTCTGCATAGGCCGCTCAGTCCTTTGCTTCAAACTTGTAGCCCACGCCCCACACGGTTTTCAGGGTCCATTTGTCCGAGACCCCTTCCAGCTTCTCCCGCAGGCGCTTGATGTGCACGTCCACGGTGCGGCTGTCTCCGTAGTAGTCAAAGCCCCACACCTCGTCCAGCAGCTGGTCCCGGGTAAACACCCGGTTGGGGTTGGAGGCCAGATGGTAGATAAGCTCCATCTCCTTGGGCGGCGTGTCCACCTGCACGCCCTTTACCTTCAGCTCATAGTTGGTCAGGTTGATCACCAGGTTGTCGTAAGAGACCTCCTTGCTGTCATCCTGCCGGCCCCCGGCTTTGCCGCTGCGGCGGAGCACCGCGTTGATGCGGGCCACCACCTCCTTGGTCTCAAAGGGCTTTACCACATAGTCGTCAGCGCCCAGCTCCAGGCCCAGCACCTTGTCGAAGACCTCGCCCTTGGCAGTGAGCATGATAATGGGGCAGGCTGATTTCTTCCGAATCTCCCGGCAGACCTGCCAGCCGTCCAGGCCGGGCAGCATAATGTCAAGCAGAATCAGGTCAGGAGAAAAGCTGTCAAATTTCCGCAGGGCGCTCTCCCCGTCGTTGGCAAGCTCGGCGGTAAAGCCCTCTTTTTCAATGTAAAGCCTCAAAAGCTCACAGATATTGGTGTCGTCGTCCACAATCAGAATTTTGCTGGAAGCCACGGTCCCACCCCTTTGTTTATTGTTGCAGCTACGAACTCTATCTTATTCTATACCGGAACTGTGGCAAAAGCAAGAAAAACAAGTGAATTTTGTGTGAATCCACAGACAAAGGGGCGGCAGGAAGGAGCGGCAAGCCCAAAAAGGCCCGCCAGGTCTCCCCGGCGGGCCTTTCGTCTATTTGCGAATCTCGGGCGTGTTGAACCGGTGGGCAAGGCCTGTCTGGAACCTTCCGGCCACAGTGTGGGTCTCGTCCCGCTGCTGTTTTTTCTTGCGGCCGGACATAATCAGCCACAGGACTACCACCAGCACCACAACGGCAACCATAAACAGGATGTTAAAGAAAGTCACGCTTGTCATACCGATATTTCCCTTCAGCGAATCCTCCGCTGCATCGCGTCCACTGAGTTCGTCGCCTTAAAATGGGCCATCTGCTCCAGCAAGCCGATTGCCTTGTCTTCGGCTTTCTTCTTCCGGCCAAAGGCCAGCCAAAAACCCAGCAGAGCAATGCCTATGACGCCCAGGAACACCCCCAGACAGCCAAGATTGGTTAAAAGCAGACTCATATTCAGGCCCTCTTTTCATAACGAAAAGCGCTTGAAAAACACTTTATCTCGTCCGGCTGTTGGTCGATCCAGTAGTGCCCCGGAATATGGACATCTGCTCTAAAATGCCGATGGCCTTGTCTTCAGCCTTCTTTTTGCGGCCAAACACAGCCCAGAGGGCCACAAACCCAAGGATCAGGAGCACCGTCAAAACAATACCGCCAAAAATGCCGGACGTGCCAATGGCTAACGTGTAAGTCCCGCTCATGTCCATGCCCTCCCTTTTTTCTCCTTTCAGCGGAATTTCCTGGGCAGGGAACGCCCAAGGGCGTTGAAATAGGCCGTTGTCTCAAAGAGCTTTTCGTTTTTGGCTTTGTTCTCTTTCTTTCCGCCGAATGCCCAATGTGTAATCAGACCGCCCACGACGAAAAGAACAACAGCGCCAATCACCGCTAAAAACATGTACAGTAAATCAGAATCCCATTGATACAACATATTCCACAAATCGCTGAATATATTCAACATATGACAGACCTCCTTTTGGTCTCGGGCGGTTGTTTTTCGTCTTTCTACATATATTATACTCTGTTCATGGGGGGGCTGTCAATGGGTAATATGCACAAGGTTTACATAACGCTTTTGTACTCGTTCGCTTTGAGCAGCGGCTCTGAGACATAGCGGTTCAGCAGGGGCAGAATGGGCCCAGTGCCAAAGGCCATCAGCAGCGTGCCAATGCCCACCGAGGCCCCGCAGGCAAAGCCCACCCCCACGCACACCACGTCAATGGCAATGCGCCACCAGCGAAAGGGGATTTTGGTGCGCTCGGGCACAATATAGCTGACACAGTCGTAGGGGGCCATGCCCAGGCCGCAGGTGACATAAAAGGAGCAGCCAATGAGCTGCATGGAAACCCCCAGCAGGGTCATGCCCACCCGGGCGGGGATGCCCAGCGCGCTGGCGGTGATCACCTGGCTCAGCAGCCCCCCGGTGATGTCTGCCGCAAAGCCCACCAGAAACATGTTGCCAATGGTGCCCAGCCCCAGCTTGGACCGGTCTGTGGCCAGCACCACCGCCAGCAGCAGAATATTGAAAATGGCCTGCCAGGCGCCAAAGCTTAAGTGAAGCCGGGAGGACACCCCCAGGTTCAGGGTAGAGAAGGGGTCGCTGCCCATAGCCGCCAGCATAAAGCAGCCCACTCCCGCGCCCATCACGATGACCGCCGCCAGCATGGCCACAGTGCGCTTGACCAGATGCCGGCCCGCGTACCGGCTGAAAAAGTGCTCCATGGGCTCAGTCCTCCGTTTCAAACAGAATCCCCAGGGTGTTGGGGCCGCAGTGGCTGGCAATGGTGCAGCTGGCCCTGGTGGCGTGAATTTCCATAAACTCCTCGGCGGACTTGATTGTCTCCCGAACCAGCTCCTCCAGCTCCGGGTCGATGCTGGAATAGGTGATGAAAATGTGGTCCTTTTTGATGCAGGGATACTGAGCCAGCTTGTCCTTCACATAGCTTGGCAGCACCTTGCGCAGATTGCCCCGGTACTTTTTGCCCACATGCATGCTGCCGTCGGTGTTGTCCACCTCAATGCAGGGCTTCAGGCTCAGCAGATTGGCGCTTACCGCCGCCACGGTGGAGCACCGCCCTCCTGCCCGCATAAAGTCCAGGGTGTCCAGAATAAAGCTGGCGTGCACATGAGAGCGGTTCTGTTCCAGCCGCTGGGCGATCTCTCCGGCGGAGAGGCCGGCCTTGATCAGGTCCCCGGCGTCAATTACCTGTAAGGCAATGCCCGTGGACAGGCTGAAGCTGTCGATGGGGTAGACCCGGCCGGGCGCGCCGCTCTCCTGAAGCTCCCGGGCGGCCAGCAGGCAGTTTTTGTGGGCGCTGGAAATCGCGCCGCCCAGGTTCAGGTGAATCACATCGTACCCGGCGTTGACCCAGTCCTGAAAATACTCCACATACTCGCTCATATTGATGGCCGCGGTCTGGGGCAGGGCCTTGCGGTCGTAGTAGGCGGCAAAAATCTCCTTTACAGTGACGTCCACATTGTCCTGGTAGTCCCTGCCCTCCAAAATAATGTGAAAGGGGTAGAAATGCACGTCATAGCGGGCTTTCAGCTCCTCGCCGATGTCGCAGGTGCTGTCGGCGCTGAGGACGATCTTTTTCTCAGGCATAGAAACGCCATCCTTCCTCTATGGGCTTGACAGAAAGGGGCAGGCTCAGCCCAGCTCCGCCAGCTGCTTGAAGTTGTCCTTCAGGGCCGGGTACAGACCCCGGTATACCTGGTAGATCTTTTCGTACTGGGCCACATTCTCCCGAATGGGCTCCTGGGGTGGGTTCAGCCGGATCATGCTGTCGCAGGCCTCCTGTACCGAGGGGTACAGGCCAGCGCCCACGCCCGCCAGAATGGCCGCGCCCAGAGCAGGGCCCTCCTTGGACTGGACGGTCTGCACCGGCCGGTTGTATACGTCCGCCAGCATCTGCCGCCACAGGGGAGAGGTGCCCCCGCCGCCGCAGGCCAGCATCTGCCGGGGGTCCACCCCCATCTCCCGCAGTACCTCCAGGCTGTCCCGCTGAGAGTAGACCACCCCCTCCATCACAGCCCGCAGCAGGTCGCTGCGCAGGTGCATGGCCGAAAGCCCGAAGAATACCCCCCGGCAGTCTGGGTCCAGGTGGGGGGTGCGCTCGCCCATAAGATAGGGCAGGTACAGCAGCTTGTTGCAGCCCACCGGCGACTGCTCAGCCTGCTTGTCCAGCAGCACATAGGGGTCGATGCACAGCCCCTGGGCAGAGATGATCTCCGAGAAGCAGAAATTATCCCGGAACCACTTGAGGGACAGCCCCGCCCCCTGGGTGACGCCCATTACATGCCAGGCCCCGGGCACAGCGCAGCAGAAGGTGTGCACCCGGCCCTTGGGGTCAATGGCCAGCTTGTCGGTGTGGGCAAACACCACGCCGGAGGTGCCCAGGGTGGTAAAGGCCTTGCCGTCCCGGACCACGCCTGTGCCTACCGCAGCGGCAGCATTGTCCCCTGCGCCGCCCGCCACAGGGGTGCCCGGGCGCAGGCCGGTGAGCTCTGCCGCCTGGCTGTGCACCACGCCGGTAACCTCCGGAGACTCGTAGACCTTTGCCAGCAGAGCAGGGTCAATGTCCAGCTTGTTCAGTACCTCCTGGCTCCACTGCCGGCGGGGGACGTCCAAGAACTGCATACCCGACGCGTCGGAGACCTCGGTGGCGAAATCGCCGGTAAGCATATAGCGTACATAGTCCTTGGGCAGAAGAATGTGGGCGCACCGGGCGTAGACCTCCGGCTCATTCTCCCGCACCCAAAGGAGCTTGGAAGCAGTAAAGCCTGTAAGGGCCGGGTTGGCGGTAATGGCAATAAGCCGCTCGGCCCCCACTCTTTCGGTGATGGTCTCGCACTGCCTGCCGCTGCGCTGGTCGCACCAGATGATAGAGCGCCGGAGCACCCGGCCCTCCTTGTCCAGCATCACCAGGCCGTGCATCTGCCCGGAAACGCCCAGGCCCTTCACGTCCTTGGGGTCCACCCCGCTTTTTTCCATAACGGCCCGGCAGGTGGCCGCGGCGGCGTGCCACCAGTCCTCCGGGTCCTGCTCCGCCCAGCCGTTCTGGGGCTGATAGAGAGGGTACTCCTCTGAGGCGCTGGCAATGACAGCGCCCTCCCGGTCAAACAGAACGGTTTTTGTACCGCTGGTGCCCAGGTCGATGCCAATGATATATTCCATAGACTGACGCTCCTTTTCAGGGTATTATTTCCTATTTTCCAACATTTGGGGACGGATGTCAAGGCGTAGTTGGGGGTTGCGCGAAAAATATCTTTGTGATATGATGGAGGAAAGAAGAAAGGCCTTGTACAAAGAGGCGAAAGCCCGGGCCGGAGGCCTGGCGGTCACAGCCCCTGTCAAACGATTTGGAAGAAGCTTAAGGGTCTTTTCCCGAAAGCCCCTCTAAACTGCGGGCAAATCCCCCAGGCTCCTGGTCCTACTAATACACCCAAAACACAGGAGGGCAGGCAAGCGTTATGGTGAATGTTTGCCATAAGGGGCTCGACTTGGTCCCGACCGGTTCGCAGCCTGTCTGCCACTGGCAGACGCTCCCCGTCGAATGGGAGCAGATAGCATAACCGCCCGGTTCTTCCTCCCCATTCCAGAAAGCCCCACCCATATCCAACCCAATGTCGACCCAAGCAGCCCCTATTTTCCCCCGTCACGAAAGGAGCACCCTATGCCTCAATATGACGCTGTCATCATCGGCGCAGGCGTTACCGGCTGCGCCGCCGCCCGGGCCCTCTCCCGCTACGCGGGCCGCTTTCTTGTGCTCGAGCGCGCCGGCGACCTGTGCGAGGGCGCCAGCAAGGCCAATTCCGCCATCATCCATGCCGGGTTCGACGCCCGGCCCGGCTCCTGGAAGGCCAGGATGAACGTTCTGGGAAGCCGGATGATGGACCGGCTGGCAGAGGAGCTGGACGTGCCTTTCCGGCGCAACGGGGCCCTGGTGGCCTGCCTCAGCGAGGAGGGCCTCCCCCGTCTGCGGGCCCTGTATGACCGGGGGCGGGAGAACGGGGTAGAGGGCCTCTCTCTGCTCACCGGGGCAGAGGCCCGGGCTCTGGAACCCAACCTCACCGGCCAGGTCTGCGGCGCGCTTCTGGCCGAAACCTCGGGCATTGTCTGCCCCTTTGAGCTCACCCTGGGCCTGGGAGAAAACGCCGCCCACAACGGAGTGTGTTTTCTGTTCGACGCCCAGGTCGCCGGCCTTTGCCAGACAGAGGGGGGCTGGACCCTGGAGACCACCCGGGGCCCGGTGACCGCCCGGGCGGTGGTTAACGCGGCCGGGGTGTACGCGGGGGAGCTCCACAACCAGGTGTGCAAGGAGAAGCTCCGCATCACCCCCCGCAAGGGCGAGTATTGCCTGCTGGACCGCACCGCCGGAGGGCATGTGAGCCGCACCATTTTCCAGCTGCCCGGCCCCATGGGCAAGGGCGTTCTGGTGACCCCCACCATACACGGCAACCTGCTGGTGGGCCCCACCGCCGCTGATGTAGACGACCCCCAGGACGTCGCAACCACGGCCCGGGGCCTGACGGAGGTGAAGGAGAAATCCGCCTGGGCTGTGAAGGACCTGCCCCTGGGGCAGACCATCACCTCCTTCAGCGGCCTGCGGGCCCATGAGGCGGGCGACGACTTTATTCTGGGCGAGAGCGCCCCCGGCTTTTTCGACGGGGCGGGCATCGAGTCCCCGGGCCTGTCCAGCGCTCCCGCGATCGGGGAGTATCTGGCGGGGCTGATTGCGGACCGGCTGGGGCTGGCAGTCAACCGCAGCTTTGACCCCTTCCGCCGGGGCATCCCCAAAATTGCCGCCCTGTCTTCGGAGGAGCGGGCCGCAAAAATCAAAGAAAACCCTCTCTACGGCCATATCGTCTGCCGCTGCGAGGAGGTCTCGGAGGGGGAGATTCTGGACGCTGTTCACAGTACCCTGGGGGCCAGAACCCTGGACGGGGTCAAGCGGCGGACCCGGGCAGGCATGGGCCGGTGCCAGAGCGGGTTCTGTTCTCCCCGGGTGATGGAGATTCTGGCCCGGGAGCTGGGCCTCACCCTGGACCAGGTGCGTAAAAACGGGCCGGGCTCGGCGGTTGTACTGGAAAAGACCAGAGAGGGGGACTGAGATATGGACCGGGAGCTTGTCATTATCGGCGGGGGGCCGGCCGGGCTTGCCGCGGCCATTGCCGCCCGGGAGGCCGGGGTCCGGGACCTGCTTGTTCTGGAACGGGAGAAGGAGCTGGGGGGCATCCTGAACCAATGCATTCACAACGGCTTTGGCCTGCACACCTTTCAGGAGGAACTCACCGGCCCGGAGTACGCCGCCCGGTACATAGACCGGGCCCAGGCCCTGGGCATCCCATACCGGCTCAGTACCACGGTGGTGGACCTGCAAAGGCAGGAGGCGGGCCTTGCCGTCGCCACAGTGAGCAAAGGAGAGGGACTGGTGCAGATTAACGCCCGGGCGGTTATTCTGGCCATGGGCTGCCGGGAGCGTCCCAGGGGGGCTTTGAACATCCCCGGCGCCCGGCCCGCGGGTATTTTTTCGGCGGGCACGGCCCAGCGTCTGGTGAACCGGGAGGGCTGGCTGCCCGGCAAACGGGTGGTCATTCTGGGCAGCGGGGACATTGGCCTGATTATGGCCCGCCGCATGACCCTGGAAGGGGCCAGGGTGCTGTGCGTGGCCGAGCTGATGCCCTACTCCGGCGGGCTCAAGCGCAACATTGTCCAGTGTCTTCAGGACTATGACATCCCCCTGAAGCTCAGCCACACAGTGGTGGATATCCGGGGCCGGGAGCGGGTGGAGGGCGTCACCCTGGCCCGGGTGGACGAAAGCCTGCGGCCCATCCCCGGCACGGAGGAGGAGCTGGACTGCGACACGCTGCTGCTCTCGGTGGGCCTGCTGCCGGAGAACGAGCTGTCAAAGGCAGCGGGAGTGGCCCTCTCTCCGGTAACCGGCGGTCCATTGGTGGACGAGAGCCTGGAAACCGGTACGCCGGGGGTGTTCGCCTGCGGCAATGTGCTTCATGTCCACGACCTGGTGGACTATGTGTCAGAGGAGGCGGCTCAGGCCGGGCGCAGCGCCGCTGCCTATTTGCAGGGCAAGCCTTCCGCCCCGTCCCGCCGGGACATTCCCCTGACTCCCTGCGGCGCGGTGCGCTATACGGTCCCCGCTTTTGTGGACCCGGCCCGTATGCCGGAGGAGGTCACCGTGCGCTTTCGGGTGGGCCGCGGCCTGCGGGGGGCTGTGGTGACGGTGCGCGCCGGCGGCAGAGAGCTTCTGCGCCGCAAACGCCCGGTTATGGCCCCCGGGGAGATGGAGCAGCTCACCCTGAAGCGGCAGTGGCTAACCGGGGACGAGGCAGCGTTGGAAATCTGCGCCCAGGAGGCAAAGGAGGGGGAACCGTCATGCCAATAACAGAGCTTGTGTGCATCAGCTGCCCTCTGGGCTGTCCCCTGCGGGTAGAGACCGACGGGGCGGGCCGGGTCATTGCCGTAACAGGGAACACCTGCAAGCGGGGCGAGGACTACGGCAGGCGGGAGGCAACCACCCCCATGCGCACCGTCACCTCCACCGTGGGGGTGACAGGGGGGACGGCCCCGGTGGCTGCTGTGCGCACCAGGGGAGAGGTCCCCAAAAACAAAATCTTCGCCGTGATGGAGGCCCTGCGGGGGGTTATTGTTCCGGCCCCGGTAGAGCTGGGCCAGGTCATCATCCCCCACATTGCGGGCACAGACGCGGACCTGATTGCCACCCAGCGGGTGGAGCGGCGGGAAGCCCAGGAGGAAAACCAATTTGCTGAATGAAAAAATAACCACCATACTCTTCGACCTGGACGGCACCCTGCTGCCCATGGACACAGAGTCGTTCACCCAGACCTATTTTAAGCTGCTGGCAAAAAAGGCCGCGCCCTATGGCTATGAGCCCAAGACTTTGGTGAATGCGGTGTGGGCCGGCACAAAGGCTATGGTGATGAACGACGGCTCCATAAAAAACGACGCCCGGTTCTGGCAGGTGTTTGCCAAAGAGCTGGGAGAGGACATTCTGCGGCTGCGGCCGGTGTTCGACCAGTTTTACAGGGAGGAGTTCCACGGGGCCCGTGCCGCCACCCGGGAGAACCCCTATGCAAGGCAGGCGGTAGAGGGCCTGAAGGCCAGGGGCTGTCAGGTGGCGTTGGCCACCAACCCGCTGTTCCCTCTGGCAGGTCAGGCCACCCGGCTGAGCTGGCTGGGGCTGGCGCCTGAGGACTTCGCCCTGGTGACCAGCTACGAGAGCTGCTCCTTTTGCAAGCCCAACCCCGCCTACTTTGCCCAGGTGCTGGAACAGCTGGGCCGCAGTCCGCAGGAGTGCCTGATGGTGGGCAACGACGGGCGGGAGGATGTGCAGGCCGCAAAAGCGGCGGGCCTTTCCGTCTACCTGGTGACAGACTGCATGGAGCACACAGAGGGTGTGGACCTCTCTGGAACAGAGCAGGGCAGCTTTCGGGATTTTATGGAATTCGCGGGGCTTTGCTGCTGTTAATTGCCCGGAATCAGGGCATGATATAGAATAAAAACAAAACATCAAGGAGGTACTGTTATGTCTGTTCTTACAATCACTGCTGAAAATTTTGAGGCCGAGGTGCTGCAGTCAACCAAGCCTGTGCTGGTGGACTTTTGGGCGGCCTGGTGCGGCCCCTGCCGGATGTTCTCGCCTATTGTGGACGAGTTCGCGGAGGAAAACCCCGAGGCGGTAAAGGTGGGCAAGCTTAATGTGGACGAGCAGCCTGACCTGGCAGGCCGCTATGGGGTCATGAGCATTCCCACCGCCATTCTGTTCAAAAACGGGGAGCCCGCCGCCACGCTGGTGGGCCTGCAGTCCAAGGCCGCGTTGGAGGAGCTTATCAAATAGTGGAGAATGCAGAGAGGACCTACGACATGCTCATCATCGGCGGGGGCCCTGCCGGCTACACCGCCGCCCTGTATGGAGCCCGGGCAGGGCTCAGCGTGGCCCTGCTGGAAAGGCTGGCTCCTGGGGGGCAGATGGGCACCACAGACCAGATCGACAACTATCCGGGCTTTCCCCAGGGGGTCAACGGCTTTGAGCTGGCTATGGGGATGAAGGAGGGGGCCGAGCGCTTTGGGGCCCGCACCATCTCCGCTGAGGTAACGGCGGTAGAGCTGGCAGGGGACATAAAGACCGTTCACGCGGGCAAAGAGAGCTATCAGGCCAAAGCTGTCGTGCTGGCCACCGGAGCCCAGCCCCGTGAGCTGGGCCTGCCGGGAGAGGCGGCTCTGCGGGGCAGAGGGGTCTCCTACTGCGCGACCTGCGACGGCATGTTCTGCCGGGGCAAAGCCGTGGCCGTGGTAGGCGGCGGCAACACCGCTGTGTCCGACGCTCTCTACCTTGCCCGGCTGTGCGAAAAGGTGTACCTGATTCACCGGCGGGACCAGCTGCGGGCCCCCAGAGGAGACCGGAAGCGGCTGGAGGACACCGGCAAGGTGGAATTCCTTTGGGACAGCCAGGTTGCGGAGCTGCTGGCGGAGGACCGGCTCACAGGCCTGAAGACGGTCAACAAAAAAACCGGAGCCCAGCGGACGCTGGAATGCGCCGGGGTGTTCATTGCCGTGGGCCAGAAGCCGGACACAGCGTTGTTTGCCGGGCAGGTGGACCTGGACGAAGCCGGCTATGTGCTGGCAGGAGAGGACACCCGAACCAACCTGCCGGGGGTCTACGCTGTGGGAGACCTGCGGAAAAAACCACTGCGGCAGATTGTCACCGCTGCGGCGGACGGAGCCGTGGCGGCCCAGCAGGCGGAGGAATACCTGAGCGCCCGGCCCTGAGGCCCCGGCACAGAAAAAAGAGCGGCGCTTCCTGTGGAAGAACCGCTCTTTTTTTGTTGAACCGCCCGGAGTTGCGCGGCCGCGTCCGTGCCGCCGGGTTCAAAAGAGGTACGCCTTTTTTGAACTGCGTTAACTATAACGCCGCCCGCCAGAGCCGTTGTTGGGGTTGGGCAGGAGGTTGTAATTCCACCGGGGCCGGTCGTTGGGCATGTAAAAGTACACAAACTTGATGGAGAAAATGTCGCAGATAATAAAGTTGTTCACCGGCTCGTCATACAGGGTGACAAAGCTGCGGCCCACAAAGTACAGAATGCCCTGCTTGCGCATAATCTGCCCTGTGCCAATGAGAAACTCGATCACCACAAAATTGCCGATGTTCTGGGAGAGAATCATCTGCATGGAGCCCCGCATCTCCTCCGAGTCAAAGTCCTCCTGGGGCGGATGCTCAAAATTGTCCAGCGCCGCCGCGCCGTCGGCCTCGGCCATATAGTCGGCCCTGCTCTGCAGCCGCCGCATGGTCGGGGAATTTCTGCCGCATTCTCTCTGGTTGCTGTTCATGATATGCCTCCCTTTCTGTTCTGGCTGTGCTGCGCTTTCAGGCCTTAAAGCTGCCTTTGGGGTGTTTTCACTGTCGTTTTTGGGCAAATTCTGGCAGCCTTCAGGCCCCAAATGGGTCAAAATCTGCCCCAAAGCTGCGGGAAAACAGACCCCCGGAGCCCCTCTGAAGGCAGACTCTAGGTCTCCGCGTAGCTCTCGGTGGGGTTATAGAAGCAGTGGTCTCCCAAGCGAATGACAAAGCGTCCCACCTGAGAGGGGAAAAACTGCCTGCAGCTGGGGTTAAAGGGATTGAAGTACCACAGGGCAAAGCCCAGGTTGGTCAGGCGGTTCCCGGCAATGGCCCAGTCGGCAATGCTGTAATGTACGTCTGTGGGGCGCATGTTGTAGATGTTCTGCATATTGTACTGTCCCCCCACCATTTCCATGGCACAGGTGAACTGCCGGGGCTGGTAGACCACCTCCCGGATGGTGTACAGCCGGCCATACTCTCCATAGGTGACCTGCACCCGGTTCATCACCACACAGGCCACAGCCTTCATCCCCGTCTCCCCCTCGCCCCCGGCCTCGCATTCCAGAATGCGGGCCAGAATCTCTCTGTCTGAAAACGCCACGTCCTCCGCCCTCCTTTCCTCCCTCCATTGTATGACCGGGAGGGGGCGGTTATGCCTGGCCCGGCCGGACAGAAGGAAAAACCGCCGGGAACGCTCCCGGCGGTTTTTCTTTGGAACCTGTACCAATAGGACATTGCGCCCGTCTGACCGGCAAGGCTTTGCTTCATCAGCCTGGCGCGAAGCCGATCCGTGCAGGGTCTTATTTCTTCACAGGCATCCAGATCTCCCACATATACTCCGGCGACAACGGGTCCCCAGCCGGGTAGACCTCCAGGTTGGGTGTGTCCTGGTCCCGCTGGTAGCCGCTTTGGGGGAACCACTCCGTCAGCACCCGGGCGTATGCCTTTGGCACATGGGGGGAGCCGGTAGGCCCCGGGAAGGAGAACACCACCCACTCTGCGGCCGGTACGGTGTACAGCTCCATGCCCGGGGGGCATATGCCCTTGTACGCCGCGCCAATGGCAGTCTCCCCGTCCAAAGCAAAGCTGTAGGCCGCTACCTGCCAGAACGGCGGGCAGTACAGGTTTTCCGCCCCGCCGCCGTTGTACAGCCGGGGGTCATACTCGGCCATAAAGCGACGCCATAGAGGGCCCAGCGCAGGCTCGCTGTCCATATAGTCCCGGTCAGCGGGCTCCCCCTTGTCTACCAGACCTACAATTTGAAACGCCTCTGTCCGTTCCATCCGAAATTCCAATGCGCTCACTCCTTGAATGGTAAATTGAAAGGAGATGGGCGGGTAGGTCTTCAGGCGGGTCTCCGGCTTCCGGGCCTCTGTGGGCGAAACCCCGTGGAGCTCCCGGAAGGCCCGGGCAAAGGCAGTGGGGGAGTCGTAGCCATACTTCAGCCCCACGTCGACCACTCTGTCCCCGGCCTGCAGGTCGAACACCGCTTGAGACAGCCGTCTGCGCCGGATGTACTCTGACAGGGACATGCCGGTCATAAAGGAGAATAATCTTGAGAACTCATACACCGAGCAGCCTGTCATACGGGCCATGGCCCCGTAGCTTACTCGCTCTGTCAGATGCTCTTCCATGTAGCCGGCCACGCGGTTCATGCTTTCCAGCCAGTCCATACCGCTCCCTCCTTTCTGTCCCTATTCTACCACAAAGGGGAGAAGGCTTCGCCGCATCTCTTGCGAAATGCGGATAGGTCCGGCCCGGGCTACTCGTCAAAGGACACGCCCGTCAGGACCAGATACTGGTCGTAGGTGTCGGTGACGACGACTTCATCCCACAGGTTGTACTGCCGGCCCTGGACGTGGTTCTGGCTCCACACTTGGTACGGCACCGAGAATCCCACCTGCACGCCAATTACGTCCTTCATGTCCCGGCTGGCCAGCTCGTTCTGCAATTCCCCGTCCTCTACCTTGATCGGGATGGGGCGGGGGTGGTCGAGGGTATCGCAGACAATGGTGAGATACCCTGTGTCCCCCCTCTGCTGGTAGCCGGAGGCATGGCACATGACGGCCGAGCTGCCCTCATAGGCAGGGTTGATGCGGATCTCCACGCCGCTGAGCTTGAGGAGGATGGCCAGGACGGCGAAACAGACGACCAATGTCAGGATGATTTTGTTTCGCTTACGCATTTTTGCGCCTCCTTTCAAGGGGTTCTTGCCGGAAAAGCCCGCCGCTCGGTGGGGGTTATCAGCCTTTGATGACCCCGGCGTTGTCTTTGATGTAGATCACGCCGGAGATCACCGTTACTACGGCCACTCCCCAGCACAGTACCTGAGTGGTCATGGAAATGAGAAACGCGCAGTCCGGCGGCAGTACCGCAGCAGCAAAGTAGTAGAGTAAAATACATACCATTTGCAGCACGGTCTTCACCTTGCCCCACATGTTGGCGGCAATCACCTTGCTTCCCGCCGCGGCCACCATGCGGATGCCCGCCACGGCGAACTCCCGGAACAGAGTCGCGGCCAGCACCACAGGGCTGCATACCCCGTCCAGCATCATATAGATGAAAGCGGCTGTGGTGAGCATTTTGTCAGCCAGGGGGTCGGCAAACTTGCCGAAATCGGTTTCCAGATGATACTTGCGGGCAATTTTTCCGTCCAGCAGGTCCGTCAGACTGGCCAGGGCAAACAGAACCCCTGCCAGGCCGCACATCAGGCGGCTGAACTCCTCTGTGCCGAATTTAGTCAACGCGGCAAACACCATGAAGACAGGCACCATTGCCACCCGCAGCAGGGTCAGTTGATTGGGCAGATTCATTTTCATGTGCGTTCTCCTCCCGTTAGGCCAGACTGCCGGTCAGGTCGCCGCTCATACAGTCCTCAATCAGCACCGGCACAAAATGCCCCAGGGCGGGGCGTTTGCCCTTTGCAGTGAAAAAGACCTTTCCGTCCACATCCGGCGCGTCCATATAGGGCCTGCCAAACCAGCACTCGGCGTACCGGTCAAAGCCCTCTACCAGCACCGAAAGAGTCCGGCCAATATAGGCGGCGCTCTTTTCCTCGTTGATGTCCATCTGCATCTCCATAAGGATCTCCGCCCGGCGTTCCTTTTCCTCCTCGTCCACCTGGTCTGGCAGAGTGGCCGCGGGAGTGCCCTCCTCCTGAGAGTAGGGGAAGCAGCCCAACCGGTCAAAGCGCATCTCCTTCACAAACTCCGCCAGCTCAGTAAAGTCCTCCTCGGTCTCCCCAGGGAAGCCGGTGATCAGCGTGGTGCGCAGAATCACCCCCGGCACCTTCTCCCGTATTTTTTCGATGAGGGCAGTCAGCGAGGCCCGGTCTCCCCGGCGGTTCATGGCCTTGAGCACTCGGCCCGAGCAGTGCTGCAAGGGCAGGTCGATGTAGGGCAGCGCCTTTTCCTCCGCCGCCATTACCTCCAACAGCTCGTCGGTAATCGCGTCCGGGTAGCAGTACAGCACCCGCAGCCATTTCAGACTGTCAATTTTTGCCAGCCGCTGCAGCAGCTTTGCCAAAGAGTATTCTCCGTACAGGTCGATTCCGTAGCGGGTGGTGTCCTGGGCAATGAGCACCAGCTCCCGGGCTCCGTCTGCTGCCAGAGCCCGGGCCTCCTGTTCTATGTCCTCCATGGTGCGGCTGCGGTAGCCCCCTCGGATAGAGGGAATGGCGCAGTAGGCGCAGCGGTTGTCGCAGCCCTCGGCAATCTTTAGATAGACGGACCAGCTGGGGGTGGACAGTTCCCGGCCGCCGCACAGAGGCAGCTGCTCCTTGGGCGGAAAGGCCTCTAAGCTGCCCTCGTCCAGCATCTGCCGGATGTACTTGCCAATATCTCCATTGGCTCCAATGCCAAACACCCCGTCCAGCTCTGGGAGCTCCCTGCGCATCTCCTGCTGGTAGCGCTCCGCCAGACACCCGGTGGCCACCAGCTTTTTAATGCGCCCCTCCTTTTTCAGCAGGGCCAGCTCCAAAATTTCATCAATAGACTCCTTTTTCGCGCTGGCAATAAACCCGCAGGTGTTGACAATCGCCACATCGGCCATGGCTACATCGTCTGCCAGCTCAAAGCCCGCATCCTTCAGGCTTGCCATCAGCATTTCCCCATCCACCTGGTTTTTGGCGCAGCCCAGGCTGATCATTCCAACTTTCACTGCCATTCTAAATTCCTCCTATGTATCCGCGCGGCCTGCCAGCCGGCGCATGGTGTCAAAAAACAGGTCGGTGTAGTCTCCCGCCAGAATCACCCGTTGGCGGGCCAGCCGTTCCCACTCCTCCAAAGAGAACCATCGGGCTCCCGCCGTCTCTCCCTGCTGAAGCTTTACCTGACTGGCAGAGCCGTTCCAGCACAGGGCGTACACGTCCATGAATATGTTCCCGAACTGGCGGCGGTGGAGGAAGCGGAGTTCCTCCTCCCGGGCGGCAATGCCAGTCTCCTCAAACAGCTCCCGCACCGCCCCCTGGCGGCTGGTCTCTCCGGCCAGCACACTGCCGCCGGGGCTTTCCCAGGTGTTGGGGGCTCCGTTTTTTTCAGGACTGCGCAGGGTGCAGAGAACCCGGCCCTCCCTGTCGTAAATGGTGATAGCCGCCACCAGGCAGAACGCCCCGGGCGGCAGGGCCGCGCCCCGTTGGCAGACCAGGCCTGTCCGGTTCCCGGCGCTGTCGTAGACGTCCAGCAGCTCGGCAGAAGCGGGCTTGTCTGCGGGAGCTTCTGTCAGCCTATGTACTCCCGCGTAAAACCGCTCGGTATAGCCAGTGGCGAACAGCTCCCCGGCCCGGGCTTTTTGCTCCCACTGATTCAGGGGCATCCACTGGGCGGCGTCGGTCTCCCCGGACTGCAGGGTCAGGCTCTCCGCCTTCAAATCCCGGCGCAGGCCGTAGTCGTCCATGTACCAGTCCGGCCCTTTTCTCCGGGCCAGATACACCAGTTCCTCCGGCGCGGCCGCTATGCCGGTCTCCTCCAAGAGCTCCCGGGCCGCGCCTTCCCGGCTGGTCTCTCCGGCCAACACACCGCCGCCGGGGCACTCCCACACGCCGGGGCACAGGGTCTTCTCCCTGCTGCGCCGGGTGAGCAGCACCCGCCCCCGGCTGTCCACCACTGTGACAGTTACCGCCAGATGGTAGTCCCCAGGGGCAAGGGGCTGGCCCCTGGGATGGGTGCGGCCGGTCAACGCGCCGTCAGAGTCGTAAATATCCCAAAGCTCCATTTATTTGACATCCTCCTGCTTCTGTTGATTTTTGGTTCTTCCTGCCGTAGCCTCTGTACGGGCGGGGCTCTGGCGTTTCATTTTATACTTCTTGGGCTTGGGCCTCAAAAGAGTTAGAACATCCTGGGCCAGGCCGCTGGTTGCCAGCCACATGCTCACCTCGCCCCCCAAAAACAGAATGTACATGCAGAAGAACAGCCAGAACATGAGGATGACCAGGGTCGCCAGACTGCCGTAGATGGAGAAGTTGGAGAAATTCTCTACAAACAGGGAGAAGAAGTAGGAGAACAGCACCCAGCCGCCTGCGCCAAAAGCGGCCCCTGCCAGATTGCAGCGGAATTTCACCCGACGCCGGGGGACAAAGGTGTACAGCAGAATAAAGAACAAAAACAGCATGACAAAGCTTGCCAGGGACTTGAAATTGATGAGCAGCGCCGCCAGCACCGGCCAACGCTCTTGCAAAAAGCGGTAGATGGTGGAGCCGAACACCAGCAGCAGCGCCGCCGCAATCAGCACCACCGCCAGCATAATCACATAGACCATGGCCATGAGCCGCAGCATGATATAGTTGCGGGGGGTGTCGGCCTCGTAGATGTGGTCCAGCCCCTTGATGACAGCCACCATGCCCATGGAGGAGGACCACACCGCCATAACCAGGGCGGCGGGCAGCACGGCGGAGGACTCGATGGGGCTGGGAATAATCTCCCCCAGCGCGGCGGAGAAAGCGGCGGGAAGCAGCTCCAGCCCGGCCTCAACCATGCTCAGGCCTGAGGAGAAGTGGATGCGCTGCATCAGGGTGAGCAGAAAAGCCAGAAAGGGGAGGAAGGAGGTGATGAGAAAGAACGCGCTGTGGGCCGCCGAGGAGTCCAGGCGGTGGCGGTTGACCCGGTCAATGAACCAGAGGGCGTGTTTTTTGAGAAAGGGCCACATGAAAGCGCGCCTCCTTTGGGAATAGTTTGAGATATTATAACACGGGAGGGGAGGGATGGTCAAGGCTGAGCTTAGGGAAGGAAACCGGGGAAACAGCCGCTTTGGCCGCAGGCTTCGGCCGGGGAAAAGGGGAAGGAGCCTGCGCCGCCGGCAGGGTTGAGCCGGGCGGTCTCCGGTTTGCCTGAGGTCGGTTTATAAACTCAAAGAAAAATTCAGAGTAGTTTATAAATCTCTTGACAAATTTATAAAGGAAGCTTATAATACATTCACAAGACCAGTATGGTCTGAGGAGAAGATCGAACCACGAAAAAGGGGGGTACTGTTTTTATGGGCCTGGAAATGATTGACGCGGGCTGGCTGTCCATTCTTCCGCCGCTGGTGGCCATCACCCTGGCGCTGCTGACCAAGGAGGTGTACTCCGCTCTGTTTCTGGGGGTGCTCACCGGCATGTGCGTCTACAGTTTTTCTACCGGGGGCAGCCTGCTTCAGGCGGTTACATACGCTTTCCAGATGATGGCCGGAAAAATCGGCGACAACGGGATGATGATCATTTTTCTGGTGCTGCTGGGGTCTTTGGTGGTCATTGTCTCCCGCTCGGGGGGCACTGCCGCCTATGGCCGCTGGGCGGTGCGGCGCATCAAAACCAAGCGCAGCGCCAAGCTGACCACCGCCCTGCTGGGCCTGCTGATTTTTCTGGACGACGGCTTCAACTGCCTGACCGTGGGCACGGTTATGCGGCCTATCACCGACAAGCATAAGATTTCCCGGGAGAAGCTGGCCTATCTGCTGGACGCCACTGCCGCGCCCATCTGCATCATTGCTCCCATTTCCAGCTGGGCCGTAGCCGTGGCCAGCGAGGTGGAGGAGGCCGGAGGCCTGGGGGCCTTTGTACAGACCATTCCCTACAACCTCTATGCTATTCTGACCATTGCCATGGTACTGGTCCTCAGCGCCACCAGCTTTGACTTTGGTCCCATGAAGCGGGCGGAGGCCGCTCCCCAGTACCCTGCCGGGGCGGAGGAGGCCGGCTCTCCCCAGGAGCCCGGCGCTCTGGAGGACGCGGCTCAGCCCAAGGGCACAGTGTGGGACCTGGTGCTGCCTATTGTCACCCTGATTGTCACAGCGATTCTGGGCATGGCCTATGTGGGGGGCTTCTTTGAAGGGGTGGACTTTGCCGTGGCCATTGGCGAAAACCCGGTGGCCGGGCTGACCCTGGGCACCTTTGCCGGGCTGCTGATGGCTCTGGCCCTGTACCTGCCCCGGCGGCTGATGACCATGCAGCAGTTTGTGACCGGCATCATTGACGGCATCAAGACCATGATTCCGGCGTTGACCATTCTGATTCTGGCCTGGGCCCTGGGGGGCGTGTGCCGGGAGATGATTGGCACAGGCAATTTTGTCAGCCAGTTTGTCACCAGTATCCGCCTGCCCATGAGCCTGCTGCCGGCCATTGTGTTCGCGGTGGCGGCGTTTCTCAGCTTCTCCATGGGCACCGCCTGGGGAACCTTCGGCATTCTGCTGCCCATTGTATCCATGCTGTGCGCCGGCGCTGAGGGCGGCGGGGCAGTGCTGATGCCCACCCTGGGCGCAACTCTGGCGGGCTCGGTGTTTGGCGACCACTGCTCCCCCATCTCGGACACGACCATTCTGGCCTCCACCGGGGCCCAGTGCAACCACCTGGCCCATGTCTCTACTCAGCTGCCCTATGCGGTGCTGGTGGCCGGGGTGTGCTTTGTGGGTTATCTGGCGGCGGGACTGACCAAAAACGCCATTGTAACCATTCTGATCTCCCTGGCAGCGTTGGGGGCGGCATTGGGCGCGGCGGCGTTCATTCAACGGCAGCACAACGCTGCCGCCGGCCCCCGGCAGAGCAGCTCTGCGGGGTAAGAACAACGGTTTGAAATTTTTAGAACCTGTATTCACAGGCGTTGAACGCCGGAGGGACGGGTCTTTTGCCGTCCTGCTGCGTTAAAAAAACTTGAAATACGGCAAGTATTCCTGCGATTTTTTGCCTTGCAGGGCGACAAAATCCCTCGCCCCTCCGGCATCCTCCGCCTATGAATACAGGTTCTTAGCTCTGGCTTTTGCCTCCGGGCGTTTGGGTCTGCAAAGCGGACCCGAACGCTGCGGGGGCATTTTGTTTTGCCGCTGCGGCTCAAGGTCTTTGGAAAGGCCCGGGCCGCTGTCTTTTTCGGGAGCGCCGCGCCTCTCGGTCCGCCGGGCAGGCGCTGCCAAATGTGCGAGGCCCTTTGCCGCAAAACAGATTGCGGCAGGCAGAGTCTGTCATTTTTTCATAAGCTCCTTTTCTTTGGGCAGAATATTTCACCGCTTCTCCGATTATAAATAGTCAACAGTACACAGACTCTCACGGAAAGGGGGCGCGCCTTATGGGAACTTTGAAAAAACCATACGCGCTGGTGCGGCTGAACCGGCCTCTGCTTCTGGGGCTGCTGGCGATTCTGTCCCTGCTGGGAGCTCTGGCCGCCATGACCGCCCGGGCCGTCTCTGTCCCCGAGGGGGTGGACCTGCCGGTGGTCATGTACCACGCCGTGCTGAAGGACGAGGCCCGCCACGGCCAGTATGTCATCTCTCCCGCCGAGCTGGAGAACGACCTGCTCTACCTGAAGCGTCAGGGCTACACCACTATCCTTGCCCAGGACCTGATCGCCTATACCCAGGGCGCGGACCTGCCGGAAAAGCCCATTCTTATCACCTTTGACGATGGGTATTACAACAACTACCTCTATGCCTTTGAGTTGGCGAAAAAGCACCATTGCAAGTTTGTGCTCTCACCCATTGGCCGCTGGGCCGACTATTACAGCGAGACCGGCGAGACCAACGCCTATTACACCCACGCCACCTGGGACCAGCTGAAGGAGATGGCGGACTCGGGCCTGGTGGAGATACAGAACCACAGCTACGACCTGCACCGAACCTCCGGCCCGGTGGGGGTCCAACGCCGACAGGGCGAGAGCGGCGTTCAGTATCAGGCCCGGCTGACAGCGGACGTGATGAAGGCCCAACAGGTCATTGAGGACCACCTGGGCCAGGCTCCGGCCGTGTTTGTCTACCCCTTTGGGGCTGTAAGCCAGGGCACGACGGAGATCATCCGGGGCCTGGGCTTTTCCGCAACCTTCAGCTGCCGGGAGAGAATCAACCGGGTGACCCGGGACCCGGAGAGCCTTTACGACCTGGGGCGGTTTCTGCGGCCCTCGGGAGTGAGCTCTCAGACATTTTTTGAGCAGCAGATGAAGCTGTCATAAACGGAGGTCAATCATGCCGACTATGCCGAAAATCTATCTCAAGCCCTCCTCCCGCCCCCACCGCTATCCCAATGGGGGCGACGAGGCCTATTGGATGCACCGGATTGCCGCCGCTGTAAAAAAGGAGCTGGCGGCGCTCTCGGTGGACTGCGTGCTGGGCGGTGAGCCCCAGGACGACTGCGGCCTGCGACTGACCCTGCGCACCCATGCCGCGCCGGAGGAGATGGAGGCCAAGCTTAAGGGCGTGGAGGTCTTTTACTACTCCTACAGCCCGGCGGCAAAGCGGGCGGCAGAGGTGTTTACCGCCTGCCTGAAGGAGGTGTATCCCGAGCCCCAGCTGGTAGAGGCCGCGCCCACCCCTGCCCGGGAGGAGCTGAGAGAGGCCAGGGTGCCCGCCCTGCTGGTGGAGCTGGGCTATCATGACAACCCCCAGGACGAGGCCTGGCTGGTGAACGGGGTAGAGCCCATCTCCGCGGGCCTGGCCAAGGCAGCTGCCGGCTTTCTGGGGGTGGAGGGGTCATGAGTGTCGCCAGACTGCTGGACAGCTTGAGCGCGGCCCTGTGGGGCTGGCATGTGCTGCTGCTGATTCTGGCAGCGGGAGCCTGGTTCTCTTACGAGAGCTGCTTTTACCAGCTGCTCCACATAGGCCGCTGGCTGCGGGCGGCGTTGGGCAGCTCCGGGAGAAAAGGGGAGCAGGGGGGAGCCACCCGGTTTCAGGCGTTGACAGCGGCGTTGGCCGGGTCCATCGGCACAGGGAATATTGTGGGGGTGGCGGCGGCTCTCACTGTGGGCGGGCCGGGGGCGTTGTTCTGGATGGGAGCCTCGGCAACCCTGGGCATGATGACTGTCTTTGCCGAGAACTACTTTGCCGCCCGCTGCCGGGAGGCGGGACGGCCTGCCGGTCAGCATAACCGGAGCAGGCAGGGGGGACGGCGCCCAGCGGGGCCGCTGCATTACATAGAACGGGCGGGGCGGTTTGGCGGAGCCCTGGCGGCGGTGTATGCCCTGGGGTGCTGTCTGTCCTCGCTGGGTATGGGCAATATGGCCCAGATGAACGCCTTTGCCGCAGCCTGTCAGGGCCTGGGACTGCCCGCCCTGCCGGTGGCCCTGGGGGCGGGAGTGCTGGTGTTTTTTGTGGCCCGGGGCGGGCTGGGCTTTGCGGTGAAAATCACGGAAAAGCTGGTGCCCGCTATGACACTGCTGTTCTTCGCCGCGTCCCTGGGGACGCTCTGGGTGCACCGGGCCAACCTGCCGGCTGCGGTGGGGTCGGTTTTTCAAGGGGCCTTTTCCCTGCGGGCCGGGGCCGGAGGGACGGCGGGCATGCTCATCGCCATGAAAGCTGGGGTGTCCCGGGGGGTGTTCACTAACGAGGCGGGGCTGGGCAGCTCGGCCTTTGCCTATGAGGAGGTCCGGGGGCACAGCCCGGAGGAGCTGGGCTGTTTGGGGATTTTTCAGGTGTTTGCGGACACCCTTGTCATGTGTACGGTGACAGGGCTGTGCATTCTGTGCAGCTGTCCCCCCCAGGGACTGGAAGGGGCGGAGCTGACCTTTTATGCCTACCGCTCTGCCCTGGGGGACCGGGGGGGCTGGGCGGTGAGCCTGTGCACGGCGTTGTTTGCCCTGGCGACCGTGGTGGCCTGGTGCTGCTATGGCCGGGAGGGGCTGCTCTACCTGACAGGAGGCCGGGGAAAGACGCTGTACGGCCCCCTGGCGGCGGCTGCGGCAATGATTGGGTGTGCCGCGCCGGTGGGGGCGGTGCTGCAGGTGGGAGACGCTTTCAACGGGCTGATGGCGCTGCCCAATGTAGCGGCGTTGTTCTGGCTGGCGGCACAGGCCGCAAACCGCCGGAAAGCAGAAAGTGGAGGGAAAAAAGTCCTTGAGGATTCTTGAGAGACTTCTTTCAAGAAGGCTTCTTCGGCTTCATCCCGACATTGGAGGCGGCTTGAAGCCGTTGACCACAAAAGATGTGGCGCAGTCAGCAATGACCCGAGGCAGAGGTTTGCATCCATAACGCAGAGGGCAAAGCTGTACTGCCACACGCGGTGTTGGTGACAAAGTCGACCGGCAGACCACCCGGACCCGGCAATATCAAAGGCTGTAGCTCTACCCTGGCAATACCAAGAGCTCTCTGCGTCTGCGGCGAACTGAAAAGTCCTGCCAGTCCCCGCATAAGAAAAGAGGAACTGCGAAGTGAGTACAATCAACTGGCGAGCCGCTTGTACCCGGCTAATTTGGGGGAGACGCCCCACATATGAAGCCTCTGCCCGCGGCAAACAGAGGATCGCAGTGGACGCCCTTGCCCAGCTGAGGCAACCGGAGGGACGTTCCGATAAAACGGTGCAGGCCGGTGGATGTCTGCCCGTCAGTCTGCGCGGCTGGCACAGGAGGTCTCCCGCCAGACGGCGGGTTTCCCCTGCCGCCTGTCAGACAGAGGGGAACCAGGCCCCGGCCCTGTGAGCCAGCTACAAAAAAAAGACTGGTAATTTCCAGGAGTTTATGGTAAAATAAATAAAAAGACCTCACCAATCCACAGGAAGGGGAAATTCATTATGAAACTGATCCTGGCTATTGTAAGCAACGACGACAGCGGAGCCGTGTCCTCCGCCCTCACCCGTGAGGGCTTTTCCGTCACCAAGCTGGCCACCACCGGCGGCTTTCTCATGGCGGGCAACACCACCTTCATCTCCGGCGTGCAGGACGAAAAGGTAGATGAGGTCATTGGCATTATCGCCAAGTACAGCAGCCGCCGCACCCAGATCGTCCCCCATTCCTCTACCATGGAGGTGGGCATGTATTCCTCCTTCCCGGTGGAGGTCACGGTGGGAGGCTCCACGATCTTTGTGCTCAATGTGGACCGCTTTGAGAAGGTCTGATGGAATTTCCCGGCTTTTTAGGGAATAAAAGGGGAAAAGAGGCCTTGAACGCCGCGTTTTCTACGGGGCGTTTTCCCCATGCGGTCATTTTGCAGGGAGACCCGGGCACAGGGCGGCATACCCTGGCCCGGCTGCTGGCTCAGGCGCTGGTGTGCCGGGACAGAGAACATGCCCCCTGCGGGGTCTGTCCCAGCTGCGTCCGGGCCCAGGCGGGCAGCCACCCGGACATCCGCAGCTTTGCGGGCAGCGGCGCTTCAGGCAGTCTGACAGTGGAGACGGTGAAGGCGATGACAGAGGACGCCAGCCGTTCCCCTCTGGAAGCGGAGCTGCGGGTCTGTCTGGTAGACATAGGGGACAACACCCTGCCCGCGGCCCAGAACAAGCTGCTTAAGCTGCTGGAGGAGCCCCCTGGAAACACGGTGTTCCTGCTCATCTGTAAAAACGCCCGGTCGCTGCTGGAGACCATTCGCTCTCGGGCACAGATTGTCACCCTGACGCCCCCGGCTTTGGAGGAGGCAGCGGACTGGCTGGTCAAAAACCAGGGCGCAGACCCCAAGGAGGCCCGGGAGCTGGCGACGCTCTGCGGGGGCAACCTGGGCCAGATGCAGGCCGAGGGCCAGGAGGGCGGGGCGGGCAAGGCCTTTGGTATTGCCCAAGAAATGGTAAAGGCCTTGCTTTCGCCGGGGGGACATCCCCTGCTGAAGGCCTCCGCTCCCTTGCTGAAGGACCGGGCCCTGTGCCGGGCGGTGCTGGCCCGGCTGACGGTGATTTTCCGGGACGCCTGCGTCCTGCGGTATGGGGAGGGCCCTGTGCTGGGGGGCGCGCCGGAGCTGGCCCAGCGGCTGTGCGCCCTGCCGGCCCGGCGGCTGGTCCGTCTGCCGGAGCTGACCGAGGAGTACAGCCGCCGGCTGGACCGCAACGCCAACAGCGCGTTGTTGGTCACCTGCCTGTGCGCCCAGCTGCGGGCCGGGTAGGGGAGGCTGCAAGAAAAATATTGGAAGAACCCAGGAGTAGATTCAAACATGGCAGAAGTGATAGGCGTGCGCTTCAAAAGCACGGGCAAGGTATATTATTTTGACCCCTGTGGGGAGAGGCTGAGCCGGGGCGATATGGCGATTGTGGAGACCACCCGGGGGGTGGAGTGCGGCGAGGTGGCCATGGAGAACCGGGAGGTCCGGGACACGGCCATTGTGCAGCCTCTGCGCAAGCTCATCCGCCGGGCCACCCCCGAGGACCTGCGGCAGGTGGAGGAGAACCACCGCAAGGAGAAGTCCGCCTTCAAGGCCTGCGAAAAGCGCATTGCCGCCCGGGGGTTGGAGATGAAGCTGGTAGAGGTGGAGTACACCTTTGACAACAGCAAGATTCTCTTTTACTTTACTGCCGATGGCCGGGTGGACTTCCGGGAGCTGGTGAAGGACCTGGCGGGTATGTTCCGCACCCGCATTGAGCTGCGGCAGATTGGCGTGCGGGACGAGGCCAAAATGTTGGGCGGCATCGGCATCTGCGGACGGCCCTTCTGCTGCGGGTCGTTTTTGGGAGGCTTTCAGCCGGTGTCCATCAAAATGGCCAAGGAGCAGGGGCTGTCTCTAAACCCGGTGAAAATCTCCGGGGCCTGCGGGCGGCTGATGTGCTGCCTGAAATATGAGCAGGAGGCCTACCAGGACCTGCTGCGCACCACCCCCAAGGTGAACGCCATTGTCACCACGCCGGAGGGCAAGGGCGTGGTCATTGACCAGAACCTGCTGACCCGAAAGCTGACCGTCCGCCTGGACAAGGACCCGGAGGGCGCGCCCAAGGTGTTTACAGCGGACCAGGTGAAGGTGCTGCGGGACGGCCGGGTGAAGCTGGACAAGCAGGAGCTGGAGCAGCTGAAGAAGCTGGAACAGTAAACCCCAAAGCAAAAAGGAGCCGGGAGGGGACGCCCCCCTTGGGCTCCTTTTGCGTTTTCAGCCTGTCGGGAGGGACGGGTCTGCCCCGTCGGGAGGCGGTGGGGTGGGGGTGTCCGCCCGATACCACTCCTTGGTAGCGTCGTCCCGCTGCACCGGGCACTGGCGGCTGCGCAGCAGCTGGCACAGCTGATACACGTCTACCCAGATTTCCCCGTTGCCCTCCTTCTGGCTCTCGTCAAAGATAATTTGTAGGCCGTAGTGCAGGTGGCTTTGCTCAATGCCGTTGACATTCTCTTTGGCGCTGTAGCCTGTGCGCCCCACATAGCCAATCACGTCCCCGGCCTCCACGGTTTTGCCCACAGCCAGCCCCTGGGCAAAGGGCCGGTCCTTGCGCAGGTGGGCATAGTAGTGGTAGCGCAGGCCGTCGGCGCTGCGTATGCCGATCCGCCAGCCGCCGTACTGGTTCCAGCCCAGATTTTCCACCACCCCGCCCTCCACGGCAATCACCGGGGTGCCCACTGCGGCCATCATGTCATGCCCCAGGTGCCGGCGGCGGTAGCCATATTCCCGGCTGACCCCAAAGTCGTCGTAGTCGCTGTAGGGGAAGGTTTTGGCAATGGGGGAGTAGGCGGTGAGGCCGTAGCACAGCTCCGGGCCGTTTTCGGCAGACTGGGTATACTCCCCGGCAAACCCGCCCAAAACCGCGCCGTAGGCCTCCCGATAGTAGGAAAAGGAGGCCAGCTGGGTAAGGTCCTCTCCGCTTTTTACCAGCTCAGCGGCCTTTTCCAAATCGCTGTCCCGGTAAAGAGAGAAGTCACCCCCATATTTTGCCGCCAGATAGGCCAGCAGGTCCAGCCAGCTCACATGGCCCTGGTCCGAGCCATAAGAGGCGGCGTCCAGGTCCAGCGCCTGTCGGAGCACAGAGGCAGGCACGTCAAAGTCCACCCACTTGATAAAGTCCTTTTTCTCCTGAGAGGCAGCGGCCAGGGCCCGGCCCAGCACAGGAATGAGGGCAAGGAGGAGCAGCGCGGCAATCAGGGCAGGCGCGGCGGTTCGGGCCTTGAGCTTGCAAGTAAAAAACATAGCTTTCCCCCGCTTTCTGTTTCCAGTTTCATTGGTATGCAGGGGAAGGGGGAAATATTTTTGTTTTTCTGTCAGGCGGAGGCGGAGCAGCAGAAACCCTCCCGGCAGGAGGCTTCCTGGCCGGACAGAATCGATCTCCTCAGATATTCAGAATATTGCGGCAGCCTGCCACAGAAAATATCACCGGCTGACAGTGCGGTAATGAGAACAGCCAAAAGAGCAGGGGGCGTTGAGCCGCGCAGGGCAGAGACTGAAAAAAGTACAGCTTCCCCAGATTTATGCGGCGTTTTGCCCTATGCAACCGCTGGTTGACACATTTCCAGCCCCGCGTTCTTGCGCCGCAACCGGCCGGCGCCATACAATAGAGGCAAACCAACAAGGAGGATATCAGTATGAACGGTATGAGCACAACAGACATTGGGGAGCGCATCCAGACCCTGCGCAAGGCGGGAGGGCTCTCTCAGGAGGAGCTGGCCGGCCGGACAGGGGTCTCCCGCCAGGCGGTGAGCAAGTGGGAGAGCGGCCAGAGTATGCCGGAGCTGGATAAGCTCCTGTCCCTCAGCGAGCTGTTCGGGGTGTCCGCCGACTATCTCCTCAAAGGCACAGAGCCTGAGAAAAAGGAGATGGACAGCCGCCTTGGCAGCAGGGTGCTCTATGTGGCCTCCACCGCGTTTATTTTTATTGGGCTGTTCTGCGGGTTTGCCGCGTGGTATGAGAACCAGACCCCGGCGGAGATTTTCGGCGCCATGTGCGCTCAGGCTCTGGGCCTGGCAGGGTATTTCATCGGCCGGGCGCTGTCCGGTCAGCGGCCCGCCTTTGCTATCAAATGGCTGAATCTGCTGGGGCTGACCTTCATGCCCTGCTCGATACTGGCGGGGGTGTTCTTTCTGGGGGCGCTCACTCCCTATCCTGTGGATATCCGCCAGATGGCGGTGTTTGCGGCGTTGTACCTGGCAGTGGCGGCGGGAGGCTTCTGGCTGCTGCGGCGCAGAAGAGGTTGAGCGGGAGGCCAAGGGGCGGACCCTTTTGGCCAGCTTCTGCCTAAAAATTTGCAGAGCTGCTTACAGCTCTGATGTGTCATTGCGCACTTTACAAATTTTCAGCTTGGAAAATGGCAAAAGGCCAGGGCAAACGCTGATGGGAACTCACCCTAAGACCGGTAAGAGCTTGGCCATGTCAGCCTCCGTTTCGCATCCATAGGGTTACAAACTATATTTTCTCTTGCAAAACCTCTGGGGTCATGCTATTCTATATGGTAAGACTGAAGGAGGTGCGTGGGATGGAGAATCAGATTTTGCGGGTCTCGCTTTTAGGAGGACTGCGTTTTGACTATGGAGAGAACCATGTGGACGACACCAGCGGCCACTCGAAAAAGATATGGCTGCTGCTGGCCTATCTGGTGTGCATCCGGGGCCGGGCGGCCTCCCGTGAGGAGCTGGCTGGGCTGCTCTGGCCAGAGGATAAACGTCCCACAAACCTGACCAATGCCATGAAGACCACCCTTTTTCGGGTGCGGGCCAGCCTGGAACAGCTGTATGAGGGGGCGGGGCACCAGCTGGTGCTCTCCCGGGAGTCGGGCTATGCCTGGAACACGGAGCTGCCCCTGCTGCTGGACGTGGACGAGTTCCGGTCCCTGTGCGCCTCCCGGGGGGAGCGTCAGCTGGAGGACTGGCTGCAGGCGGCGGAGCTGTTTGGCGAGGGCTTTCTGCCCAAGCTGCGGGAGAATCCCTGGGCGGCGGAGACCGCCGCTCAGCTGCGGAGGCTTTATATAGAGACTGTGCTGGGAGCGCTGCCTCTGCTGGAGGAACGCCGCCGGTGGAAGGACGCCGCAGAGCTGTGCCGGGAGGCCATTCTGCGGGACCCTCTCAACGAGGAGCTGTACTGCCGGCGCATGTCCGCGCTGCTTCGCATGGGGGAAAACCGGGCCGCTGCGCTGGTTTATGAGGACATGAACCAGTTCTTTCTGTCTCAGGCAGGCGCTCTGCCAGGCGAGGAGGCCCAGACCATTTACCGCCGGGCGGTCAGCGGGGTGAGCAGTGGGGCAGTGGCCTCGGCGGCGATTGTGGACCAGCTCTCGGAGGGAACGCCCTCCGGCGCGTATTTTTGCGAATACGATGTGTTTCGGGCCATTTACCGGCTGCAGGTGCGGGACTCTGCCCGGAGCGGGGAGGAGACCAGTCTGGCGGTGCTGACGGTGGTGCACAAATATGGGGGCGAGCTGAACCGCCGGAGCCTGGACCTGGTGATGGGCAATCTCCTGCGGCTCATCCCGGAGCTGCTGCGCCACGGGGACGCGGTGGCCCAGTGCAGCGCGTCCCAGTATGTGCTTTTGCTGCCCCGGGCAGGCTTTCAGGATGGCCGGGAGGTATGCAGGAGAATCAGCCGTGCCTTTGCCCGCCAGTATCCCCACTCTCCGGCCACCCTGCAAGTGACCGTATGCCCCCTGAAGCCCGGCGAACAAGTGCCTGTCCCCGTTGACGACCCTACGCCGGCGTGAGGCTGAGGTGGCGAAGCCAATACATAGGCACAGCCAATGCGGGCGGCTGGGCCTATGGTCGTGGTTTGCGACAGTGGTAGGCGGCTGGGCTTTTATTGTCGAGGCTTGTGACAGCTGCGGACAACAGGCTTTTTGAGCCAGTGTGACCGGTGGGCGCTGGGGTTGTGGCCCCGGGCTTTTCAGGCTGTGCTTGGGGACATTACATCTGACAGAGTAATTGCATATCATGAAAAAGAGAATCACCCGGCGGTGACTCTCTTTTTTGATGGAATGATTGTAAACGGCTTCAGCTCTTGATCAGCTTTTCTCCGTCAAACAGGAACGCGCCCCGGGCGCAGCCGGTTTTGCCTCCCGCCAGCAGGTGCTTTTTAAAGGCGCGCTGCATCCGGGTTTTCTCCGGCAGCTCTGCCGGGGCCTTCTCCGCCTCTGGCCCAAACACCCGCCAGGCGTCGTCAAAGCTGCTGTCCTCCGCCTCCAATATGGCAAAATCGTCCATAAAGCTCACAATATTGGAGTCCTCCGGCAGCGCCTTGCGATACCCCGGGTACAGCAGCCAGGAGTGGCACACAAACACCGCGGGCCCGCCCTTCAGCCTGTCCTGGAAAAATTCATAGGCCAGCTTGTAGGAGGCCAGCCGGGCGGCGGCGTCAAAGGGCTCGCCGCTGGAGGGAATGTGAATGTTCAGCACCTGGTCCCCGGGGTTGACCCTGTGCCCGCCCAGCGTAACCGCCGGGCCCCGGTAGGAGATGACCTCATACTCCAGCCGGCCCAGCTTGAAAATGTCCAGCCGGTAAAAAATGGGGTACCAGAAGGCCACAAAGGTGCCCCAAACGCCCTTGTTCTCCTTGCATTCCAGGGTCTTGCAGCGCAGGTCGCTGAAGGTGTCGAAGAACACCTGGTCAGCAATGCCCGCCTCCTGATAAGCCTGGTAGGCCTTCTCTGCGGCCAATGCCAGAAACAGCCCCCACACGGTGTAGACGCTTACGCCGGAGTGCGCCGCCATCTCGTCGATCAGGGGGGCGGTGAGCTGGGTATCAAAATCATTCTCATAGTAAAAGGAGATGGTCCCGGCCATCTCCTCCGGGTCAATCTGTCCGGCAGCAGCCCGGTAGGCCTCCTGGGCCTCCTGGGGGAAGCCGGTTTTTTCCATTAGAAGCTGCAAAAAATTCAGGTTCATAGGGTTACTCCTTGTTTGTTTTGGTGTTGTGTGGGTTGAACAGACCTGTGGGCGCATGTCTGCGAAGCATAAAGGCGCAGAGATTTCTTCCGCCGAAAGCACGCCTGCGCATGGCCTTTCATGACCTGCGCGGCCCGGTGGAATGACTTCCGGTCCCGCTTTCAGGCATTGCCGGGGGCGGGCTGGGCGCGGTTTCCGCGGGCCAGCTTCTCTGTGTCCAGAATCAAGGTCACCGGGCCGTCGTTCTCCGCCAGAATCCGCATGTCTGCGCCGAACTCTCCGGTGGTCACCGGCAGGCCCAGGTCCCGCAGGGCGCTGACAAAGCGTTCGTAAAGAACCTCCGCCTCTCCCGGAGGCGCGGCCAGGTCAAAGGAGGGACGCCGTCCCTTCCGGCAGTCGCTGCCCAAGGTGAAGTTGGAGATGACCATTACCTGGCCCCCCACGTCGGGCAGAGCCCGATTCATCTTCCCCGCCTCGTCTGAAAACACCCGCAGGCCCCAGAGCTTTTCGGCCAGCAGCTGGGCCTGGGCAGGGCTGTCTCCCCGCAAAACGCCCAGAAAGACCAGCAGCCCGGGCCCGGTAGAGCGGGTCTCTGCTCCGTTGATGACGAGGTTGGCGGACAGCACACGTTGTACCACAGCGCGCATGGGGGCACATCCTTTCCCAATGGTTCTGGCAAAAGCCTGCCCATATTATAACAACAAATCTCGCTTTTGTCCATGACAGTGTGCAAGGAAAGGAGAAAAATTTACCGGCCGGATGGGAGCGCGCCTAGCGCGGGAAATAACAGGCTAGCGCAGATATTGTCACTCCTTTCAACAGGCGGCTTGCCAGAAATTCAGCAGCCTTGTGGGGGTGCTTCCATATCCAGCCGTGCCCTTTGTACCCTGCCCGAAAAAATAACTATTGACATTTCCGGCTTTTGGGTTTACAATTTGGTTAGCTAAAGATAACTTGAAGTTTTTTGTGTTATATTGTGTTATATTTTTATAATCAGTTTTATAATAGAGTTAGGGGTGGTTAACTATGACCTTGCTGGACGCGCCTGCCGGTTCCCGGTGCCTGGTGCAGGAGCTGGACCTGCCCATGGAGCTCTCCCGGCGGCTGGAAGCCCTGGGCATGATAACAGGCAGCCAGGTGAATGTACTGCGCAAAAAGCGGCGGGGGGCCATGATCATCACAGTGCGGGGCACTCGCTTTGCGGTGGGAATGCAGATTGCCCGGCACATCACGGTAAAGGAGGAGAAGTGAATGGCGGGAGAAATTGCCATCGGCTTTGCAGGCAACCCCAACTGCGGCAAAACCACCCTGTTCAACGCCTATACCGGCGCGAACCTGAAGGTGGCCAACTGGCCCGGGGTAACGGTGGAGAAAAAAGAAGGGCGTTTTCAGTTTCACGACAGCGAGTACCGGCTGGTGGACCTGCCCGGAGCCTACAGCCTGACCTGCTACACCATGGAGGAGCAGGTGACCCGGCAGTACATATTGAGCGACGAGGTGGATGTGATCATCGACGTGGCGGACGCCTCGGCCCTGCAAAGAAACCTCTATCTCACCCTGCAGCTCATCGAGCTGGGCAAGCCGGTGATTCTGGCCCTGAACATGATGGACATTGTGGAGAAGAGGGGCATGGAGATTGACACCCACCGTCTGCCTGAGATGCTGGGCATCCCGGTCATTCCTGTGTCTGCCCGGCGGAAAACCGGGCTGGACATTCTCATGCACGCGGCGGCCCACCATGTGGGAAAGCCCTCTGACGTGCCCCTGATCCACCACCACGGGGGAGAGGGCGGCGTCACCCGCAGCACCCGCGGGGCACGTCATAAGCACCAGCACCACGCAGAGTACGCGATGGTCTACAGCGACCTGATTGAGGATAAGATCGACCAGCTAATTGATGAGCTGCAGGCCCGCTACCCCGGCCTGCAAAATTACCGCTGGCACGCCCTCAAGCTGCTGGAGGGCGACCGGGAGCTGCTGGAGAAGTACCCGGTGAACCGGCCTGACGTGCTGGACCGGAGCTATGAGCAGGACATTATCAACCAGAAGTATGACTTTATCGACGAGATCATCCAGGAGGTGGTGGTCAACCGGGAGGAGCGCAGCGCGGTCACCGACAGGGTTGACAATCTGCTGACCCACCGGCTGTGGGGGCTGCCTGTGTTTCTGCTGATTATGGCGGCAGTGTTCTTCCTCACCTTCACAGTGGGCGACTGGCTCAAGGAGTATTTCCAGCTGGGGCTGGACTGGTTCTCGGCAGGGACCCTCCACTGGCTGGAAGTCTGGCAGGTGGACCCCATGCTCACCTCTTTGATTGTGGACGGCATCATCACCGGGGTGGGGGGCATTCTCACCTTTTTGCCCAACATTATCATTCTGTTTCTGGCCCTGGCCTTTTTGGAGGACAGCGGCTACATGGCCCGGGTGGCCTATGTGATGGACGGCATTATGGGCAGGCTGGGTCTGTCTGGCCGGGCGTTCATCCCCATGATTCTGGGCTTTGGGTGCAGCGTGCCGGCCATCATGGCCTCCCGCGCGCTTGAGAACCGGCGGGACCGGTACAAGACCATGCTGATCACGCCCTTTATGTCCTGCAGCGCCCGGCTGCCCATTTATGTGCTGTTCTCTGAGATGTTCTTTGCAGACCACGCCATGCTGGCGGCCTACTCCATGTATGTGCTGGGGCTGGTGGTGGCGGTGCTGTGCGCCTTTGTCATGGGGCTGCTGGAACGGGGAAGGAAACGCCAGGGCAATGCCCTGCTCATTGAGCTGCCGGAGTACAAGGCCCCCAGCGCCCACACCATTTTCATCTATGTCTGGGAGAAGGTGAAGGACTATCTCAGCCGGGCGGGCACCATCATCTTTGTGGCGTCCATCCTGATGTGGGGGCTGTTGAACTTTGGCCCCTCAGGCTATACCGGCGGCGACATGGCGGACACCTTCGGCTCGCTGCTGGGCAAGGGGCTGACACCCTTCTTCGCGCCGGTGGGCCTGGGCTACTGGCAGATTGTGGTGGCGCTGATCGCGGGGGTGTCTGCCAAAGAAGTAGTGGTTTCCAGCTGCGCGGTGCTGTTCAGCGTGAATAATGTAAACTCGGCAGCGGGCATGGCAAGCCTGTCGGCCATTCTCAGCGGCATGGGCTTTGGCCCGGCCAACGCCCTGGCATTGATGACCTTCTCGCTGCTGTATATCCCCTGCGCGGCTACCCTGGCCACCATCAAAAAAGAGACAGGGAGCTGGCGGTGGATGCTGGGGGCGGCGGCGTTCCAGGTGGCGGTGGCGTGGCTGGTGAGCTTTGTGGCATACCGGGCGGCGCTGCTGGTGATGTAGGGGGTCTGCGGAAGCAGGCTTTGGCGGGCTGGAAATTTCTCTCCTGGCATAAGACTTGCATTTTTCCTTTTCTTGTGTTATGATAATCCAGCCCCTACATAGGGCGCAACCGTAGAACTTGTACCGATAAAGGAGGGACCCAGATGTCACCGCAAATGGTAGAACTGCACGACGTGGACGTACCCGCTTTTCTGAAAGTGCTGGACAGCTGCGAGGGCGAGGTGTACCTGATGACCCGTGACGGCGACCGCCTGAACCTGAAAAGCAAGCTCTGCCAGCTGGTAGGGCTCACCGCCCTGATTGAGGGCGGCAAGATCGCCGAGGCCTTTGTGATGTGCGAGCGTGAAACCGACGAGTCGAAGCTGTTCCGCTTCAACCTGTACAAGAAAGGCGTGGAGGAGGACAGCTAGGTCCTCGGGGAAAAAACAGAGTGCAAAAGGCCGCTTCCCGAAGGAGGCGGCTTTTTTTGCCCGGACCGGCAGACCAGCCTATGGCGCAAATGTAAATAAAATGTGGCTATTGTTGCAATCTGTGTGCCGGACGTGGTATAATGTCCAGGTATAGGCAGAAATATCGAGATGAGAGGTTCGCGTATGGCAAACAATATATTGACAAAGCTTTTTGGAAATTACAGCAAGCGGGAGCTCAAGCGCATTCAGCCCCTGGCGGACCAGGTGCTGGGCCTGGAGGACCGCTACCGCAAATTGTCTGACGCAGAGCTTAAGGCAGAGACCCCCCGCTTCCGCCAGCTGCTGAAGGAGGGCAAGCCCCTGGACAGCATCCTCCCCGAGGCCTTTGCCGCCTGCCGGGAGGCCATGGACCGGGTGCTCAGCAAGCGGCTGTTTCCGGTGCAGGTTCAGGGCGGCATTATTCTGCACCAGGGCCGCATTGCCGAGATGAAGACCGGCGAGGGCAAAACCTTTACCCTCGCCCTGCCCGCCTATCTGAACGCCCTCTCCGGCCAGGGGGTGCATATTGTCACGGTCAACGAGTACCTGGCCAAGTACCAGGGTGAGATGATGGCCCGGGTGTTCAACTTTATGAGCCTTACCGTGGGCCTTGCCATGACCGGCATGACGCCCCAGGAGAAGCAGCAGGCCTATGCCTGCGACATCACCTATGGAACCAACAATGAGATGGGCTTTGACTATCTGCGGGACAATATGGTCATTTATAAGGACCGCAAGGTGCAGCGGGGCCACCACTATGCCATTGTGGACGAGGTGGACTCCATTCTCATCGACGAGGCCCGCACGCCCCTGATTATCTCCGGCCAGGGGGAGAAGGCCGACGACCTGTATCAACGGGCCAACGCCCTGGCCCGGGGCCTGAAGCTGGTGCGGGTAAAGGAGACCGACCAGAAGGAAGACAACGACGAGCTCTACGCGGAGTATGACTATATTGTCAACGAAAAGCTGAAAACCTGCTCCCTCACCCGCCGGGGCGTCAAGCGGGCCGAGGAGTTCTTCGGCCTTGAGAATCTCACCGACCCGGACAATATCCGCATTCAACACCATGTAAACCAGGCCATAAGGGCCTGGGGCATTATGCACCGGGACCAGGACTATGTGGTGAAGGACGGCGAGGTCATTATTGTGGACGAGTTCACCGGCCGCCTGATGTACGGCCGCCGGTATAATGAGGGCCTGCACCAGGCCATTGAGGCCAAGGAGGGGGTAGAGGTGGCCCGGGAGAGCAAGACCCTTGCCACCATCACCTTCCAGAACTATTTCAGAATGTACGAAAAGCTCTCCGGCATGACAGGCACCGCCCTTACCGAGCAGGAGGAATTCTCTGAAATCTACCGGCTGGACGTGGTGGAGATTCCCACCAACCGGCCCATGATTCGGGAGGACTGTGCCGATGTGGTCTACAAAACGGCCCAGGCCAAGTACCAGGCAGTAATCAATGACATTGTGGAGCACCATCAGACAGGCCAGCCTGTGCTGGTGGGCACTGTCACCATTGAAAAGTCGGAAATGCTCAGCAAAATGCTGAAGGCCCGGGGCGTGAAGCATGAGGTCCTCAATGCCAAGTTCCATGAGAAGGAGGCCCAGATTGTGGCCCAGGCCGGCCGCAAAGGGGCGGTGACCATTGCCACCAACATGGCGGGCCGTGGCACGGATATTCTGCTGGGGGGCAACGCGGAGTTTATGGCCAAGGCCGAAATGCGTAAAAAGGGCTACACCGAGGAGCAGCTGGTGGAGGCCACTGCCTTCAGCGCCACAGAGGACCAGGAGATTCTGGACGCCCGGGAGGAGTTTGCCAGGCTCAACCGGGAGTATGAGGCCCAGATCGCCCCGGAGGCCCAGGAGGTCAAAAGGCTGGGCGGCCTCTATATTATCGGCACCGAGCGCCACGAGAGCCGCCGGATTGACAACCAGCTGCGGGGCCGGGCGGGCCGCCAGGGGGACCCGGGCAAGAGCCGGTTTTACATTGCTTTGGAGGACGACCTGATGCGCCTGTTCGGGGGCGAGCGGCTTTCGGCCATGATGGATAAGCTGCGCATTGACGACGACATGCCTATTGAGGCGGGCATGGTCAGCAACTCCATCGAGGGGGCCCAGCGCAAGGTGGAGAGCCGGAACTTCGGCATACGCAAAAATGTTTTGCAGTATGACGAGGTGATGAACAACCAGCGGCAGATTGTCTACGGCCAGCGGGACCAGGTGCTGGACGGGGAGGACATGAAGCCCGCCATTATGAAAATGATAGAGGAGGCCATTGAGGCCAATGTGAAGCGGTATCTGCCTGAGAATGTCCCCCATGACGACTGGGACCTGGACGGCCTGCGGGAGCACTACATGGGCTGGCTCATCGGGGAGGATGACCTGAGGTTCACCCAGCGGGAGATTGAGGACCTGGAGCCCGAGTACGCCAAAAAGGTGGTGTGGGAGAGAGCCCAGGCCCTGTATGAGGAAAGAGAGCAGGCCTTTACCGCCCCTGTGATGCGGGAGGTGGAGCGGGTTGTCATGCTGAAGAATGTGGACCGGGAGTGGATGGACCACATCGATGCTATGGAGCAGCTTCAGGACGGCATCCGCCTGCGGGCCTATGCCCAGCAGGACCCGGTGGTGGAGTACCGCTTGGAGGGCTTTGACATGTTCGACGCCATGATCGACTCCATCCGGGAGAACACGGCAAAGGATATTCTCACTGTGCGGCTGCGCACCCCGGAGGCTCCCCAGCGGGAGCAGGTGGCCAAAGAGACCAGCGCCGGCGCGGCCACAGACGGCACGGTGAAAAAGCAGCCCCAGAAAAAGGCCAAAAAGCCGGGCCGCAACGACCCATGTCCCTGCGGCAGCGGCAAAAAGTATAAGAAATGCTGCGGCCGGGACGAGTGAGGACAGAGGAGGAGACCATGAGACGAGGTAAAAAGCAAGGGGCTTTGGGGGCTGTGCTGGCAGTGTGCCTGGCCCTGACCCTGGCTCTGAGCGGCTGCGAGCTGCTGCCCTCAGACGATTATGTGGATTATGACGTGTCGGCCTATATTCAGGCCCTGCTGGACAGCAGCTATCACAATTCCCACGACCGGTATATTGTGCTGGCCCAGACCGACCTGGCCGGCGCCCAGGTCAACAATAGCTCTACAGTAGAGAACGCCGCGGTGCATTTTTGCAACGCCTACAATCTCTCCCCCACCGAGGGGCAGCTGACGGAGCTGCAGCAGATTATGTCCCAGGTGTTGATGGCCGCCCAGTACACGGTGAAGGATGAGAGCCGGACCGACAAGGGATATTATATTGAGGTGGAGGTCACCCCGGTGATTACCCTGGCTGGGCTGGAGTCGGAGTTTGCCGAGCTGCGCACCCAGGCCCAGGACGAGGCCGACGCAGCCAACAACACAGCCACCCCGACCCCGGAGCCCGAGGAGGACAATGGGGAAGACGAGTGGGGAGAAGAGGATGAATGGGGAGAGGAGGAGGAGCCCACCCCCACCCCGGCGCCTACTCCCGAGCCTGTCAAGGTGGACGCTCACGAGCTGTATGTGGGCAAGGTGATTGAGCACTGCCGGGGGCGGCTGGCCCAGATGGAGTATCAGTCCTCGCCGGTGACCATTGCTCTGGACATCCGGCAGACGGACCAGGGCGAGCTGCAGCTGGACATGAACCAGATTGAGGACATTGACAAGACGGTGCTGCTGTTCAAGCTGACATAAGGCGTTTTGCGCTGTATTTGCCGGCGGCCAGCCCTCTGCTGTCTGACATCCGGTCAAAGGCGCGGCCGGCGAGGGCAGAGGGCTGCGCCTGGCAGCAGCGTTCGCCAAGCGAGCCCGCAGAACGCTGTCAGGCGTTCCACTTGGCAGCGTCAGGACCGCAAATTTTCTTGTTCAGAATAATCTTTCGGAGGAATCAACATGGAATACCCCGCTCTTTTCACCACCGCTCTGCTGGACCTGACCCACACTACCGCCGCTCCCCTGTTGGAGAAAGCCCAATACCCCTGGCAGGCCCTGTCCGGCATTGGCGCGTTGATCCGTGCACTGGGCGAAGCCCTGCCCGCCGGGGAGTACCACCACCCGGAGGAGCTGGTGTGGATTCACAAAACCGTCAAGCGTTTCCCCAACAACTTCATCGCCGGCCCCTGCATCATCGGCCCGGAGACCGAGGTGCGCCCGGGGGCTTTCATCCGGGGCAACGCCCTGGTGGGGGCCGGGTGCGTGGTGGGCAATTCCACGGAGCTGAAAAACGTCATCCTGTTTGACAGCGTTCAGGTCCCTCACTACAACTATGTGGGCGACTCCATTCTGGGCTACAAGTCCCACATGGGGGCCGGGTCCATTACCTCCAATGTGAAGTCGGACAAGACCCTGGTGGCTGTAGCTGCGGGGGACAGCCGCATAGAGACAGGGCTGAAGAAGTTCGGAGCTGTTTTGGGGGACCATGTGGAGGTAGGCTGCGGCTCGGTGCTGAACCCGGGCACGGTGGTTGGCCGGAACAGCCGGGTCTATCCCCTGTCCTCTGTGCGGGGGGCGGTGGAGGCGGACAGTATTTATAAGTGTGCGGGAGAAATTGCGGCCATCCGCTGAGACCCCTTAAAGGGAATGGAGAATATTTTGGATACTATCATGGGATTTTTGCAGTCAGGAGCCCTGCCCACAGTGCTGCTGGTCGTGCGGGGCCTGGTCCCGCTGCTGGCTCTGTATGTGGTGTGGCGGTGCTACACCTCCTTTCGGGCCGGCCAGCGCCGCCGTGACCCGGTGGTCATGCTGCTGGATGAGAGCTCTGGGGCCCGGTTCCCTGTGCTGTATTGGGAGAACTCGGTGGGCCGCAGCCGAAGCTGCGACATCTGTCTGCCCGACACAGCGGTGAGCCGGGACCACGCGGTGTTCATGCGCCGGGAGGAGGGCTGGTTTGTGTGCGACACCGGCTCTCGGGGAGGCGTGCTGGTCAACGGCAAAAAAATAAAAGGCCCCAAGCTGGTGCGCATTGGCGACAGCATGACCTTTGGCAGCGTCACCCTCACCCTCTATAACATCACCCAGGCCCCCGAAAGTAAGCGGCGGGCCTTTCAGGCTTTGCTGCGTGAGACGGCTTCCCCTGTAAAGCTTATGCTGACAGCCACCCTGGTCCACCTGCTGATGGCCCTGCAGGCCGCTGTGGTGTGGACAGGCCGGATGCCCTCCTTTGCGCCGGAGCTGCTTTTGCCTGAGGCGGGGGTGTTGGTGATTGGCTGGGGGCTGTATATTTACTCTATGGCAGGCCTGCACCGGGTGAGCTTTGAGATTGAGACCGCCGCCTATTTGCTGTCGGGCATGGGCGTCAACCTGCTGGCCGCCTGCGACCTGGGCTCGGCCCGCACCCAGCTGGCGGCTATGCTGCTGGGGGTGCTGATGTTCTGCGGGCTCATCTGGTTTATGGACGACATGGACCGGGTGGCGAAATACCGCCTGCCCATTGGCATTGGGGCCCTGTGCCTGTTTGTGGTGAACCTGCTGCTGGGCAGCACGCAGTATGGCTCCCGCAACTGGATACACATTGGCCCTGTGAGCGTACAGCCCTCGGAGTTCATTAAAATCGCCTTTGTGTTCGTAGGCACGTCCACGCTGGACAGGCTTCAGACAAAAAAGAATATCACCGAGTTCCTGGTGTTCACCGGGGCCTGCATTGGCTTTCTGTTTTTGATGCGGGACCTGGGTACGGCGTTGATCTTTTTTGCTACCTTCCTCATCATTGCCTTTATGCGTTCGGGCAGTGTGCGCACCATTATACTCATTCTGGCTGCGGCGGCGCTGGGCGTCTTTCTCATTCTCACATTCATGCCCTATGTGGCGGACCGGTTCAGCGCCTGGGGCCATGTGTGGGAGGACCCCTATGACTCCGGCATTCAGCAGACCCGGGTGATGACCTACATGGCCAGCGGCGGGCTGTTCGGCATGGGGCTGGGACGGGGGCATCTCAAGTATATCTTTGCGGCGGACAGCGACCTGGTGTTTGGCCTGCTGTGCGAGGAGCAGGGGGTGCTGCTGGGCCTGGTGACGCTGTTGGCCATCGCCTTGTTCACCTTGTACGCCCGCAGCGATGTGACCCGCAGCCGGTCCACCTTTTTCTCCATTGGAGCCTGCGCGGTGGCAGGTATGCTGCTGTTTCAGACCGGACTGAATGTGTTTGGTGTGACAGACATCCTGCCTTTGACAGGGGTGACGCTGCCCTTTATCAGTGCGGGCGGGTCCAGTATGGCCTCGGTATGGGGGCTGATGGCCTTTTTGAAGGCCTCGGACGAGCGAACCTATGCGGTGAAGCGGGCGGGAAGCCACAGCCGTGGAGGGAAAGCGGCAGGGAGGCACAGCAGTCCTCCGCCGAAGGAGATGGAGGATATTTATAGCTGAGCAGGGGCTGTGATATATGGGGCGGTAGCCTTTGGCGGGCGATTGACCCGTGTGGAAATACCGCACACGGCGTTTGGTGTGGGTGGCGGTTCGGGAGCTCTTTGCTCACGCGACTTACCCTGCGGGCAAGCCGCGCTCGCCCGGCTCCCGAGGCCAGCGGCAGCGGCCCACCCCACCCGCCCCCAACGTTCAGGGCCTTAAGGGCATTGTCGAATGTCCGCTTCGCTCCCATTCGATAGGGAACCCCTTACGGTGGTTCCCTACGGAAAACGTCCCACTGGGACGTTTCCCTACCCTCCTGCGTTTTGGTTAGGATGTTAAGGTCAAGGTCGCCTCCGGCGGCTTAGGGAACTTCTTGAAAGAAGTTCCCTAAGAACCTTCAAGAACTTTTAATCGCGCGCCTGTCGCTTCTGCTTTGCTGGGAGGTGTGCCCGCATTGATGGGCTGAGCTCGTTTACTCTATTTTGGGAGGTTATCCCTTTATGAAAACAGTCGGCTTTCGCTCCTTCGCTCTGTATATTCTCCTGTTCGCCTTTCTGGGGGGCCTGGGCTGGCTGCTGTTCGGCCTTGTCGCCCACGGCAGTCAATGGGCCATGCAGCCCTATAACGGCCACATTTACGACCGGGACGCCACTGTCACCCTGGGAAAAATTGAGGACCGGGACGGGGTTCTGCTGGCCTCTACCCAGGAGGGCCGCCGGGTCTACAACGAAAACGAGACCCTGCGCCGGGCTCTGCTGCACACAGTGGGGGACTCCGCCGGGTTTATCAGCACCAGCGCACAGTACACCCTGCGCACCAAGCTCACCGGGTACAATCTGGTTACCGGGCTTAACGACACGGTCTTCAACCGCATGGGCAGCGGCGTGAAGCTGACTGTGGACGCAGACGCCTGCGCTGCCGCCTATACCGCCCTGAACGGCCACAACGGCGGCGCTATTTTTTATAACTATCTTACCGGCGACATCCTCTGCAAGGTCAGCGCCCCCAGCTATGACCCCATGAATGTGCCCGAGGATATTGACTCCAACGATGCGTATCAAGGCGCGTATCTGGACAACACCCTCTCCGGCTCCTTTACCCCGGGGAGCATCTTCAAGCTGGTAACCTGCGCCGCCGCTATGGAGAAGTGGCCTGACACCTGGAGCGGCCTGACCTATGACTGCTGGGGCTCAGAGGAAATCGGCGGCAGTGCGGTGACCTGCCTGAGCTCTCATGGCACTCTGGACATGAGCGGGGCCCTGGGGCATTCCTGCAACCTGTACTTTGCCAAGCTGGCCAATGACATCGGCGCGGGAGACCTGCAAAAGAAAGCGGAGGCCATGGGCTTCAACAAAACCATAGACTTCAGCAGCATTGAGATTGCCCAGAGCGAGCTGCACCTGGAAGGGGCCAATGCCAATGAGCTGGCCTGGGCGGGTATTGGGCAGCACACCCTTTTGGCCAACCCCTACCACATGATGACCCTCATGGGGGCCATTGCCCACGAGGGCCGGTATGTACAGCCCCGGCTCACTGGCGACACAGGTCTTTTTGCCGGACTGGGGGGAGAGAACAGCCGGGACCTGCTGTCCTCTGTGCAGGCGGCGAACCTGAAAAGCATGATGCGCAGCAATGTGGTCAACTATTATGGGGACTATCTGTTTCCGGAGGGCTTGAATGTGTGCGCAAAAACCGGCACCGGCGAGGTAGGAGAGACAAAGGACCCCAACTGCTGGATGGTGGGCTTTTGTGACAACAGCCAGTACCCCATTGCCTTTGCCGTGGTGGTGGAGGACACCAACAACAGCCTGGGCGACGCGGGAGGCGTGGTCAGCGCGGTGCTGGCCGTTCTGTCAGGCGGTTAAGGGCCTGCGGCAGAAGCTTAATATGACAACGCCTATTAAAGTCCGCTGTCCCAATCCCATCCTCAGAATACCTTTTGAGAAACCACATGTCCCCAGTCAAAAAAAGACAGAGAATAAACCTCAAGGAGGAATCCCTCATGAAAATTGAAAAACTCAACCCCGCCTTCAAGGACTACCTTTGGGGCGGCGTCAAGCTGCGGGAGGTCTACCACAAGCCCTGCGATTTGGAGAAGGTTGCCGAGAGCTGGGAGCTCTCTACCCACCCGGCGGGTCAGAGCAAAATCACCGGCGGCGAGAGGGACGGCATGGAGCTGAGCGCGTACTTTGCGGCGAACCCCCAGGTGCTGGGAGAGCATTGTCAGGCCTTTGAGAGCTTCCCTGTGCTCATCAAATTCATCGACGCCCTGCAGCCCCTGTCTATCCAGGTGCATCCCAGCGACGAGTACGCCTTGCAGGTAGAGCATGAGTACGGCAAAACCGAGATGTGGTATGTGATGGACTGCGAGCCCGGCGCCTTTCTCTACTTCGGCGTGAATCGTGAATTGACCCGGGAGGAGTTCCGCCGCCGCATTGAGGACAATACCGTGGAGGAGGCGCTCAACCGGGTAGAGGTCCACCCCGGGGACGTGTTTTTTATCGAGTCCGGCACCATTCACGCCATTGGGGCGGGTATTCTCATCTGCGAGATTCAGCAGAATTCCAACTGCACCTACCGGGTCTATGACTATGGCCGGACCGGAGCCGACGGCAAGCCCCGGGAGCTGCACATTGAAAAGGCCCTGGCCGTCTCCCGGCTGAGCCCTTCGGCCGCAGCGGCCAGGCAGAACGCCCCCCAGGCTGTGCCCGGGGGAGAGGTCACCCGGTTGGCCAGCTGCCGGTATTTCACCACGGACCGGGTGAAGGTGGAGACCGCTCTCACTTTGGAGGCAGGGCCGGAGAGCTTCCTCTCTTTGATTGTCATGGAGGGGCAGGGCTCGGCAGCGGGGCCGGAGAATGTCGTGGAGTTCCGGGCAGGGGACAGCCTGTTTATCCCCGCCGGTTCGGGCAGAATAGAGATCAGCGGCCCCTGCACTCTGGCGGCGACCCGGGTGTGAGAGGCCAGTCAAACAAGGAGGGGACAACATGAAAATTATCTTGCTGGGGGAGCCCATGGGCCTGTTTATGGCAGAGGAGACCGGCCCCCTGAGCCAGGCGGGGCGTTTTACCGCGTCCATTGCCGGAGCAGAGTACAACGTGGCAGTGGGACTGGCCCGGTTGGGCCACACCCCCGCCTACTGCACCCGGTTGGGGGATGACCCCATGGGCCGGCGCATTCTGGATGGAATGGAGAAAAACGGCATTGACCAGAGCTTAGTGATGACTGTCCCCGGAGAGCACACCGGACTGATGCTGAAAAGCGCGGTGGAAAAGGGGGACCCGGAGATTGCCTATTACCGGCAGGGCTCGGCCGCGTCGAAAATCACCCCCCAGGATATAGACGGGCTGGACCTTTTTGGGTGCGAGCGGCTGCATGTGACCGGGGTGTTCCCGGCAGTGTCCCCGTCGGCGCTGGGGGCGGTGCGCAGACTGGTCAGCCGCGCGCTGGCTCTGGATATTGCCGTCAGCTTTGACCCCAACCTGCGCCCCCAGCTGTGGGAGAGCGAGGCTCAGATGGCCGGAACTCTGAACAGTCTGGCGGAGAACGCGGAGACCGTGCTGCCCGGGGTGAGCGAGGGGAAAATCCTCACCGGAGAGAGCAGCCCGGAGGGGATTGCCGCCTTTTACCACCGGCTGGGCGTGAAGAATGTAGTGGTCAAGCTGGGGGGCGACGGGGCTTTCTGGTCAGTGAAGGACAGCGTCTCTGGCTATGCGCCGGGGGTGCCGGTGGAGAAAATTGTGGACACGGTAGGGGCCGGGGACGGCTTTGCGGCAGGGGTCGTCAGCGCCCTGGCCGAGGGGCTGAGCCTGGCAGAGGCCGCCCGGCGGGGCAACGCCATGGGGGCCATCCAAATCAGCCACAAAAGCGACAACGAGGGCCTGCCCACCCGTCAACAGCTGGAAGCTGTTCTGTCCGCAGGCCGCGTCCCTCCCACGAAAAACTAACAATGCAGGCCCAAAACCTGGCGTTTCACACCAGCCAAAGCCGCGAATCAAAAGTTTTTGGGAGTTCTTAGAACCCTTTTTTCAAAGAGAGTTCTAAGCCGCCGGAGGCATGAAACGTTGTAGCCAAAAGCACCCGCAGGCCGCTAAACATGATACGCTCATTGCGCCTGCCTGGCGGCTTTCCGGACTCCCTTCCATCCCTATGACAAAGGAGCGTGCCAGCTTATGATCAATCTCACCAACGAACTGGCCCAGGCATTGGTCCAGCGGGCTCTGGAAGCCCGAGAAAACGCTTACTGCCCCTACTCGGGCTTTGCCGTGGGCGCGGCCCTGCTGTGCGGGGACGGCACAGTCTACAGCGGGTGCAACATTGAGTGCGCCTCCCTGTCGCCAGGGAACTGCGCTGAGCGCACGGCCTTCTTCCGGGCTGTCAACGACGGCCAAAGGAGCTTTGCCGCCATTGCCGTGGCGGGCGGGCCCAAGGGCCAGGCGCCGGACGCCTTCTGCGCCCCCTGCGGGGTGTGCCGCCAGGTGATGCGGGAGTTCTGTCAGCCGGACTTCGCTGTTATTATGACCGACGGGGCCCAGCGCAGGGTCATGACTCTGGAGGAGCTGCTCCCTATGGCCTTTGGCCCTGACAACCTGAAATAAGGAGGCAAATCCCATGCGCATGTACGATATCATTCACAAAAAGCGGGAGGGCGGAGCCCTCTCCCCGGAGGAGATTCGCTGGTTTGTCAGCGGCGTGACAGAGGGCAGCATCCCCGATTACCAGATCTCCGCCTTGATGATGGCTGTCTACTTTCAGGGCATGACCCGGGAGGAGACCGTCAGCCTGACCCTGGAAATGGCCCGCTCCGGGGACATGGCGGACCTGTCCTCCATCCCCGGGGTAAAGGCGGACAAGCATTCCACCGGCGGGGTGGGGGACAAGACCTCTCTCATTGCCGGACCTATGGCCGCGGCCTGCGGGGTGAAGCTTGCCAAAATGAGCGGCCGGGGCCTGGGCCACACCGGCGGCACAGTGGACAAGCTGGAAAGCATCCCTGGGGTGAAAATGGACATCCCCCGGGAGAGGTTCTTTGACATTGTCCGGGAGACAGGCATTGCCATTGTGGGACAGTCCGGGAGTTTGTGCCCGGCAGATAAAAAGCTCTACGCTCTGCGGGACGTCACCGCCACGGTGGAGAGCCTGCCCCTGATTGCCGCCAGCATCATGTCGAAAAAGCTGGCCTCTGGGGCGGACGCCATTCTGCTGGATGTGAAAACCGGCTCGGGGGCATTTATGAAGACCCAGGAGGAGGCCCGCCGTCTGGCCCAGCTGATGGTGGACACCGGCAACGGGGCCGGGCGGCGCACAGCGGCGTTGATTACAGACATGGACATGCCCCTGGGCAGGTACATCGGCAACGCCCTGGAGGTGCGGGAAGCGGTGGAGGCGCTGAGCGGCGGAGGCGACCGCCGTTTGGGCGCTCTGTGCCAGGAGCTGGCCGGGGGTATGGCGCTGCTGGCCGGTCTGGCGGAAAACCGGGAGGAGGCCTTAAATCAGGTCCGGGGGACGCTGGCGGACGGCTCGGCCCTGGGGACGCTGAAGAGTATGATTGCTGCGCAGGGGGGCGACCCGGCGTATCTGGACGATACCAGCCGCCTGCCCTTGTCCCCGGTGTGTGTGGAGGTCCCCATGCCGGAGAGCGGGTATATTGCCAGCCTGAACGCGGAGCTCTGCGGCCTGGCGGCCATGGAGCTGGGCGCGGGCCGGGAGACCAAGGAGGATGCCATTGACTACGGCGCGGGCATTGTGCTGGCAAAGACCAAAGGGGAGTATGGGGAGAAGGGAGAGCCTTTTGCCCGGCTGTATGCCCAGACCCAAGCCCAGTGCCAGCGGGGCCTGGAACGCCTGCTGGCAGCCTTGGACATAACAAAAGAGAGGCCCTCTATGGGGCCCCTCATCCTGGAACGGATCGGGCTGGACTGACTTAATACTCCGGCCCGATGACAGGCTCGGGGTATTCCTCACCGAAGGTCTCCACAGTCACCTTCTCCATAATCTGGTCCTGGTCCGGGCGGTCGTCCCGGTCCCGGGGGGCGTTGACAATGGCCTCGGCCACTTCCTGGCCCTCCAGCACCTTGCCGAAGGACGCGTACTGCCCGTCCAGATAGGCCGCGTCCGCCACCATAATGAAGAACTGAGACCCGGCGCTGTCCGGCTGCTGAGAGCGGGCCATAGAGATGACTCCCGTAGTGTGCTTCAGGGGGTTCTCAAAGCCGTTGGCGGCAAACTCGCCCTTAATGCCATAGCCGGGGCCGCCCATGCCAGTGCCCTCCGGGTCGCCCCCCTGAATCATGAACCCGGGAATGACCCGGTGGAAGATGGTGCCGTCATAAAAGCCCTTGCGGACCAGGGAGATAAAATTGTTGACGGTGTTGGGGGCGGTTTCGGGGCAGAGCTCTACCTTGATCACGCCGTGGTTGGTTTCAATGGTGACGACTGGTTTTTTCATGGAATGACCTCCGTTTTTTTTGATATGTAACTGATGCAGATATCTTCACGCCATTATATCACAGTTTGCCTTATAAGCCCAGCGCTTTGGGGCGAATTCAAAAATTGTTCACAGGTGCTGACCAGTCTGCCTAATTTTATCTGCTATCACGGGAAAGGAAATGAGAGAATTGATGAAGCTGATTTCATGGAACGTCAACGGCCTGCGGGCCTGCATGGGCAAGGGCTTTATGGAGGTGCTGGAAAAGGAGAGCCCGGATGCAATCTGTCTGCAGGAGACCAAGATGCAGCGGGAGCAGGCGGATTTTGATTTTCCCGGCTACCGGGAGTATTGGAACTCGGCGGAGAAGAAGGGCTATTCGGGCACAGCCATCTTCTCAAAAACAGAGCCTCTCTCAGTGGAGTATGGTCTGGGAGAGGAAGACTTTGACCGGGAGGGGCGGCTGATTGTGGCGGAGTATGAGGACTTTATTCTGGTGACCGTGTACACCCCCAACTCCCAGCGGGAGCTGGAACGGCTGGGCTTCCGGATGCGGTTTGAGGACTGCCTGCGGGAGCGCCTGGCCCGGCTGCGGGAGCGCAAGCCAGTGGTGGTGTGCGGAGACCTGAATGTGGCCCACCGGCCCATTGACCTGAAAAACGACAGGTCCAACATTGGCAACGCAGGGTATACCTATGAGGAGCGGGGGAAGTTCAGCGAGCTGCTGGCCAGCGGCTTTTTGGACAGCTACCGGTTCTTTTATCCGGACCGGGAGGGGGCCTATTCCTGGTGGAGCTACATGAACAACTCCCGGGCCAATAACACGGGGTGGCGCATTGATTACTTTCTGGCCGACCAGCGGCTGGCTCCCCGGCTGAAGGAGGCTGTCATCTACCCGGAGTATCTGGGCAGCGACCACTGCCCGGTGGGGCTGACCCTGGAATAAAAGCGCAGAGCAGGCGCAATGGGGCGGGGCTGCGGCGGAGGCCTTCTGCTGTTCAGGCTGGCAAACTTTCCCTTGCATTTCCGGCCCGGCTGTGGTAAAATACAAGTATACACTTGTTCCCGCCTTTTGCATAAAAAGCGGAGCCCCGGAGACGATATTCTCCGGGGTTTCTTTATAGTTCCCCCTCCCGGCCAGCCCCAGCCTGACCGGAATCAACCTTTGGAGGTGTCCCCATGAAGCTCTTAGTTCTGGACGGCAACAGCATTCTCAACCGGGCCTTTTACGGCGTCAAGCTGCTGTCCACCAAGTCCGGCGAGTTCACCAACGGCATCTACGGCTTTCTCACCATGCTGAAAAAGATTCAGGAGGAGACCGGCCCCCAGGCTGTGGCCATTGCCTTTGACCGCCGGGCTCCTACCTTCCGTCACAAAAAGTATGCGGGTTACAAGTCCAACCGCAAGGGCATGCCCGAGGAGCTGGCCCAGCAGCTGCCTGTTCTGCAGGAGCTGCTGGGAGACCTGGGCTATACCACAGTCAGCTGCGAGGGCTGGGAGGCCGACGACATTCTGGGCACTCTGGCCGCTGCCTGTGAGGAGAAGGGCGACGCCTGCGTCATCGCTACCGGCGACCGGGACAGCCTGCAGCTGGTGTCAGGCTCCACCACAGTGCGGCTGGCCAGCACCAAGTTCGGCCAGCCCCAGGTCACGGTGTATGACCAGGACAAGATTATGGAGGAGTATGGGGTCACCCCGCCCCAGATGATCGACCTGAAGGCCATTCAGGGCGACGCCTCCGACTGCATCCCCGGGGTGGCGGGCATTGGCCCCAAGGGCGCGGGAGAGCTAGTGAAGCAATACGGCTCGCTGGAAAATATCTACGCCAATCTGGAGGACCCCGGCATGAAGCCTGCGGCCCGAAAAAAGCTGGAGGCCTCTCGGGACAATGCCTTTCTCAGCTACGACCTGGGCACCATCCGCCGCAACGCGCCCATTGACACGGATATTCAGACCTATTTGCTGAAGGAGGGAGACCCCCAGAAGGCCGGGGCTGTGATGGTCCGGTTGGAGCTGTTCAGTCTGATTGAAAAGTTCGGGCTTACCGCCGCGCCTGTGCCGGCGGACACCGGGGCCCCGGCAGGCCGTCCCGAGTTGATGGAGCTTGCCGACGGCGCAGCCCTGCTGCCCCGGTTGGAGGATGAGGGAAAGGCCGTCTTCTTCTGCCAGTGGGCCAAGGGCGGAGAGCTGGAACAGCTGGTTTTCGCCCACAAGGATGTGCTCTGGCGGGTGAAGCCGGACGCTGCCTTTCTGCGGGCCTTTCTCCGGGAGCCCCGGATTAAAAAGTATACCCACGACGTGAAGCCCCTGCACCGGCTGGCCCTGGGCCTGGGTTGTAAAACAGAGGGAACGGTGATGGATACGGCTCTGGCCGCTTATCTGCTGAATCCCTCTGCTACCGGCTACGATGTGACCCGGCTGGCTGCGGAGTATGGGGTGGCCCTGCCGAACTTTGAGGAGCCGGAGCTGAACGCTGCCGCGGCAATGCCTGAGCTTTGCGCCGCCCTCACAAAGGCCATTGACAAGAACGGCCAGCGGGAGCTGTTGGAGAGCATAGAGATTCCCCTGGCCTGGGTGCTGGCCAAGATGGAGCATGTGGGCTTTTATGTGGACCGGCAGAGCATTGAGGAGTATGGCAGACAGATGGAGGAGCAGGTCAACAGCCTGCACGACTCCATCATCGCTCAGGTGGGGTATGAGTTCAATATCAACTCTCCCAAGCAGCTGGGAGAGGCCCTGTTTGAGAAAATGGGTCTGCCCCACGGCAAAAAAACCAAAACAGGCTGGTCTACCAATGCCGACGTGCTGGAAGGCCTGCGGGCCGAGGCCCCGGTGGTGGACGAGATTTTACGCTACCGCACAGTGGCAAAGCTCAAGTCCACCTATTGCGACGGGCTTTTGAAGGTCATTGGGCCCGACGGACGCATCCACTCCTCCTTTAACCAGACAGAGACCCGCACCGGGCGCATTTCCAGCACCGAGCCCAATATGCAGAACATCCCTGTGCGCACCCCTATTGGCCGGGAGCTGCGGAAGTTTTTCGCGGCGGAGCAGGGGGTGCTGGTAGACGCGGACTACAGTCAGATTGAGCTGCGGGTGCTGGCCCATGTGGCTAACGACGCTGCCATGCGGGAGGACTTTCTGGCAGGCCACGACGTTCACGCGGCCACAGCGGCCAGGGTGTTCAACATGCCCCAGGACTTTGTCACCCCGGAAATGCGCAGCCGGGCCAAGGCTGTCAACTTTGGCATTGTGTACGGCATCGGGGCCTATTCTCTGTCTCAGGACATTGGCGTCAGCGTGAAGGAGGCGGACGCCTATATCAAAGAGTACCTGCGCAACTACGCGGGCGTGGACGCCTATATGCAGGATGTGGCAAAAAAGGCCAAGGAGCAGGGCTATGTGGAGACCATTTTCGGGCGGCGGCGGTATCTGCCGGAGCTGAAGAGCAGCAACTTCAACATGCGCTCCTTTGGGGAGCGGGTGGCAAGGAACATGCCCATTCAGGGGGCGGCGGCGGATATTATCAAAATCGCCATGATTCGGGTGAGCAGCCGGCTGGAGCAGGAGGGCCTGCAGGCCCGGATGATTTTGCAGGTGCATGACGAGCTGATTGTGGAGTGCCCTCCCCAGGAGCAGGAGCAGGTGAAGGCGCTGCTGACCGAGGAGATGGAGGGAGCGGTGAGCCTGTCGGTGCCTATGCTGGCAGAGGCCAACGCAGGCCGCACCTGGTATGAGGCAAAGGGCTGACAGAGAGGGCAGGCTCAGATTCCTATGGCTCCTGAAAAAGAGGCAAAGTATAAGGAGGGGACGCAGTGGACAATTCTGAAGTGTTGAAAATCGGCCCGGGCTATCTGAGCCGGGTGGGGGAGACCTTGGCCGCCAACCGGGTCTCCGGCAAGCTCTTATATGTGTCCGACCCGGTGGTGGACAAGCTGTATGGCCAAAGGGTGCGGCCTCAGCTGGAGGAGATTGGCCGGGTGAAGGAGGAGGAGATTGACAGCAACACCATTGCCTACGCCATGTCCGTGGCCGAGCGGGTGATTGCCACTGACGTGGACTGCATTGTGGGCATGGGCGGGGGCAAGGTGCTGGATGTGTGCAAGTATGCCTCTTATATCTCCAAACGGCCTCTGCTGTCCATTGCCACCACCATGGCCAACGACGGCATTGCCTCGCCCATTGCGGTGCTGCTGAAAAGGGACAAAAAGCCCAAAAGCCTGGGCGCCGCCGTGCCCTCCATGCTCATTGTGGACACAGAGGTGATTCGCCAGGGCCCCCCTCAGCTGATTAAGGCGGGCATTGGGGACACCATCTCTAACTACACCGCCCTGCTGGACTGGGAGCTGGCAGTGGAGCGGGGCCGGGAGGAGATGAACGGCTACGGCTATCTCATGTCAAAAACCTCTCTCGACGCGCTGATGAAGACTCAGTATTCGGAGATTGAGCCGGGGTTCATTCAGGTGCTGGCCAACTCATTGGTGCTCTCGGGCATTGCCATGAAGTTTGCGGGCACCAGCCGCCCGGTCAGCGGGGCCGAGCACCTGTTCAGCCATGCCCTGGATTATTTCAGCGAGACCCGGAACCTCCACGGCATTCAGGTGGCCCTGGGCGCTGTGGCAGTGCTCATGCTCATTGGCCGCAGCCCGGCCCCTCTGCTGGAATACCTGGGACGCTTTGGGGTGGATATCAACCCCCGGCGGCTGGGCATTGACCAGGAGACCTTTGTGTACTGTATGCAGCACGCCACAGAAATGCGCCAGAACCGGTATACCTACCTGCACGAGACGGACTTAAGCGCCGAGCGGGTGCGGGAAGTCTACCGGCGGCTGGACGAAGCCACCCGGTGAGAAATGAAAAAGCCGATCACTATGTTCAGCATATAGATTTACTTTTGATGGGGAAAGGAGGATAGGATGAGACGAGTCATTACCTACGGCACCTTTGACCTGATCCACTACGGCCACATCAACCTGCTCAAGCGGGCCAAGGAATTGGGGGACTATCTGATTGTGGCCCTGTCCACAGACGAGTTCAACTGGCGCTCCAAGGGCAAAAAATGCTATTTTACCTATGAGGAGCGGCTGCGCCTGTTGGAGGCCATCCGCTATGTGGACCTGGTCATTCCCGAGGAGTGCTGGGAGCAGAAGGTAGAGGATGTGCGGCTCTACAAGGTGGACGCCTTTGTAATGGGAGACGACTGGCAGGGGAAATTCGACTTTTTGAAGGAGCACTGCCAGGTGGTCTATCTGCCCCGCACGCCGGAGATCTCCACCACACAGATCAAAACGGATTTCGGCTATCTGGACCCGGAGGCGGGTGCGGACAGAGAAGTCAAATAAGGTCAAGTCAACCAAGTCCGTCAACATGATACAGAAAGGGAGAAAAGAGAATGGAAGTGTCAGGAAAGAGAGCCATGGAGCTGCTGGAAAAGCTGAACTTTACCCGGGTAGCCGGGTCCCCGGAGGAGCTGCGGGCCGCGGAGCTGCTGAAAGCGGAGTGCGAGGCCATAGGCGTGCCTGCCGTGATAGAGAGCTTTCCCATTGAGGACGCGGACATAGACGCCGCTACCTTGGAAATTCTGGAGCCCTACCATCAGGAGTACCCGGTGACAGGCTATAAGTGCGCCAAAAACACCTATCAGGGCGGCCTGGAGGCGGAGTTTCTCTATATTGAGTCGGGCAATGAGGTGGACCTGAGCCAAGCTGCCGGCAAAATCGTGCTGGTGAACGGCTACCTGCGCCTGCCCCTGTTCCGCAAGCTGATGAAGGCGGAGGTGGCGGGCATAGTCACCATGGAGGGCGACCTGCGGGACGACCGGGAGGGCACGGACCTCTCTACCCGTATGCTGCGCCGGACCCTGCGGGCCTTTGGCAGTGTGCCCATGGTGCACACTCGGGTACTGGACGCTTTCGACATGGTGAAGCGGGGGGCCTGCAAGGCCCGGCTGGTGCTGAAAAACGAGACTGTGGAGCGCACCTCTCACAACGTGGTAGCCACCATTGAGGGCACTGAGCGGCCGGAGGAGATCATCTCCTTTGGCGCCCATTATGACTCGGTGGACTTCTCCAAGGGTGTCTACGACAACGGCGCAGGCTCGGTTATCAACATGGAGGTGCTGCGCTGGTTCAAAGAGAACCCGCCCAAGCGCACGGTGAAGTTCATGTGGTATGGCAGCGAGGAGATTGGCCTTGAGGGCAGCTGGGCCTATGTCAAGGCCCATAAGGACGAGCTGAAGGACCACCTGCTGATGATCAACACTGACGTGGGCGGCCCGGTGCTGGGCCGGGAGGGCATTGCCGTTACCGGTGAGGAGGACCTGGTGCACTATCTGCGGTACGCCACCCAGGTGCGGGGCCTGTCGGCAGAGGTGAAGCAGGGCATTTATTCCAGCGACTCCATCCCCTTTGCAGACAGCGGCATCCCGGCGGTGAACTTTACCCGCTTCGGGGCCCCGGGCGCGGCCTACATTCACAACCGATTCGACACCATGGCGTTCCTGTCGGCAGAGGCCCTGGAGAAAACCGCCCGGAACGTGCTGGCTTTCTCTCAGGACATGGTGAATGCGGCGGCTTTCCCAGTGAAGCGGGAGATTCCCAAGAATATGGTGGAGGAAGTGGAGAAGTATCTCTTTAAGAAGGAACTGGCAGAGGCAGAGGAGAAGAAGTAAAGTAAAGGCGGCTGACCAACAGCATGACCCCATAAACCCAAAGGGCCCGGAGCAAATGCTCTGGGCCCTTTGGGTTAAAAAGGAGATTAAAAGATGAAAAAGATACTTATACTCGTTGTTGTCAGCCCTTTCTTTGCAGGGCCAGCCACTGCAGCAGGCTGACCTCCCGGCCCTCCCACAGCACGGGCTTGCCGTCAAAGTCCACCCGGCAGTCGTCGTTCAGCAGGGGAATCCACGCGAAATGGCCCATGTATTCAAAGGGCTTGCCCTCTGCGTCCACAAAGCCCTCATGAATATCCTCGATTTTGTCCCAGAAGGTAAAGTGCACGTTTTTGGCCCCTGCCGCCATCAGCCGCTGATAGGTGGGAACCACTGTCTCCTTGGGGAGCACCACCGGGTCGTTTTTGGCATGGGTGAACCAGATGGGCTTATCCTTGATGCCCGCTAGCTGCTCCTCGGTGATCACCTCGTCATACAAGGCCTCGCACACCGGGAACGCCGCCGCGAACAGCTCCGGCCAGTCCACCAGCATCCGCATGGTCATAAAGCCGCCGTTGCTGTCCCCGCCGATATAGACCCGGCTGGGGTCAATATGCTCGTTCTGCGCCAGAAAACCGTCAATACAGGCCTTCAACGCCTGGCTGTATATGCTTTTACCTGTGCGGCCATATTCGCCGCTGCCATCGTTCATCCAGAAGGTGGGCGTCTGGGGCGCCAGCACATAGGCGCCGCCAAAAAGCCTCTGCACCCCGGGGGAGGTGAGGGCCACCACCTTGTTTGCCGTGTAGGCGATGGCGGGGTCCTGCCCGCCCTCTCCCGCGCCGTGAAGCCAAATGATCAGGGGGCGGGGGCCGGGCTCTACCTGCTGGGGCACAAAATAGCCGTAGTTCAGGCCGTCTTCACTGAAGTGGTTCAGCCAGCCCTGGGCAGCGGGCATACTGTCGCCCAAGGGGAAGCCGAACCGCAGCCCGGAAATTCCTTCCACCGCCTTAACCTGCTGAATATCATAGCGCATGGTGACATAGACATTGTGCTCCTTGGGGCAGGAGACCCGGGAGGAGAGGGGGCAAAGAGGGCCGTAGTCCGTCTCCAGGGTGACAAATCCGCCGCTGGCTTCAGGCTGGCCCTGGCGGTCGGAGGGGTAAGCTTTTTTCACAGGGATATAGCCCTGACTGGGGACAAGGCTGTCCCGCTGGGTCCAGCTTTTGGGGAGCTGGTAAACCTGGCCCTTTTCGTCCAGCCGCTGAACATGGACGGAAAAGCAGGAGGGGTTCACTGCCTCAGAGGAAACCGGCTGGGGGAAGGGGAGAATAATTTTGGTGACATAGGGTCCAAAATCCGTGATTTCGGTATAAGTATAATAGCCTCTGCTCATTGGAACCTCCCGCGGGTGAATTTGAAAAATATATTATATTTACAGTATAGCGCAGTCGGCGGAGAATGTCAAGCAATATAACAGAATTTGCAGGTTAAGACTGGCTTTTATATGCAGAAAGCTGGATTGGGGAGGCTTTTTCTGAAACGGGGCGCGGCTTTTCGCTGGTTTGTCCAACGGTTGGTTGATTTTTCGGTTAAAATGCAAAAAGAGAGCCGCTGGGTTCTCTGCGGCGTTTTGAACTCCGGCAGCTGCTCCCTTGTCTTCTCGGCTTTTTCTCATGCGTTAAGACAGCTTCCGCATCGGGCGCAGGGATTTTCTGTCTCTGCCCTGCTCTTGACAGTTGTTTCTTCATATGCTAAAGTTTACCCAGCCCATCCGGGCGTTACAAAAAAGGAGGTTCCTTCATGAAAAATATCCCGCTAAAGCTGCTGCTCCTGGCTCTCTGTCTGGCGGTGGCGCTCTCTTGCTGCGCGCCCCAGCCGCCTGCCCAGAGCAACGCTGCCCCCTCGCCGGCTGTCTCTGCCCAGGCTCCCGCAGAGAGCGCCTCCCCCTCCCCCGAGGCAGAGGATGCCCGGCTGCAATACGCCCGCCAGTTCACCATCACGCCCCAGGAGGACGGCTCCACCCTGCTAAGCGTGGAGAACGGCAGCCGCTATCTGGTAGTGCCGGAGGGGCAGGAGGCTCCCGGCAATGTGGAGGACGGAGTGGTGGTGATTCAGCAGCCGCTTGACCATGTCTACCTGACCGCCACTGCCGCCATGTGCTTTTTTGAGGCCCTGGACGGCGGGGAGGCGGTGCGCTTCTCCGGCTCTAGGCAGGAGGATTGGAGCGTGGCCTATGCCCGGGAGGCCATGGAGCGGGGAGACATGGTCTTTGCCGGTAAATACCGGGAGCCGGACTATGAGCTGCTCCTCTCTGAGGGCTGCCGGTTAAGCGTGCAGTCCACCATGATTGACCGGCTGCCGGAGGTGAAGGAGAAGCTTCAGGAGCTGGGCATTCCGGTGCTGGTGGACCGGTCCAGCTTTGAGGAGCACCCTTTGGGCCGCAGCGAGTGGGTGAAGTTCTACGGCGTACTGCTGGGCCGGGAGGCGGAGGCCCAGGCCCTGTTTGAGGAGCAGGTGCGGCTGCTGGACCAGGTGGCCGCTCTGCCGGAGACCGGGCATTCGGCGGCGTACTTCTACTTTACCGCCGAGGGCCAGCCTGTCACCCGCCCCGCCGGGGACTATATCGGCGAGATGCTCCGGCTGGCCGGGGTGGAGAACCTTCTGGCCCATGTCAAGGGTCAGGGCAAGTCCGCCGCAGTCACCATGGAGATGGAGGACTTCTATACCGCTGCCCGGGAGGCGGATTTCCTCATTTATAATGGGGACATGTCCGGCCAGCTGGAGGATATGGAGCAGCTGATTGCCCTCAACCCCTTGATGGCGGACTTCAAGGCCGTGAAGGAGGGAAATGTCTGGTGCTGCCGCCAGGAGATGTTTCAGGCGACCCTGGAGATGGGGGTTGTTATTCAGGACTTCCACACCATATTCAGCGGGGAGGGGGACGCTCCTCAATATCTGTACCATTTGGAAGGCAGGGCCGGGCAGTGACAGAGCAGCGGCGATTCTTTTTGGTGTTTCTCCTGCTGGGGACAGTGGTTCTGGCGGCGTTGGGGGGAAACCTGTTCACTGGCAGCGCGGGTCTGAAGCCGTCGGAGACCCTGGACGGCCTGCTGGGCCGGGGGGACCCTCTGGCCCTGAGCGTGCTGTGGAAAATCCGGGTGCCCCGAACCCTGGCCGCCTGCCTGCTGGGGGGCGCGCTGGGGCTCTCCGGCTATCTGATGCAGTCGTTTTTTCACAACCCTATTGCCGGGCCCTTTGTGCTGGGGGTGTCCTCCGGGGCAAAGCTGGCGGTGGCTCTGGTGATGATTCTGCTGGCAGGCCGGGGCTGGGCTCTGGGCTCCGGGGCCATGATCGCCGCAGCCTTTCTGGGCTCCATGCTGTCTCTGGGGCTGGTGCTGGCTATTTCCCGGCGGGTGCAGCGTATGTCCATGCTGGTGGTGTGCGGGGTCATGATCGGCTATATCTGCACTGCCGTCACGGATTTCTTTGTCACCTTTGCCGATGATGCGGACATTGTCAACCTGCGGGGCTGGTCTATGGGCAGCTTCTCCGGCACGACCATGGAGAATGTGGGAGCCATAGCCGCTGCTGTGGGAGCGGGGCTGCTGGGGTCGGTGCTGTTGGCCAAGCCCCTCTCCGCCTACCGCCTGGGGGAGGAATACGCCCGAAGCATGGGGGTGAATGTGCGGGCGTTACAGGCGCTGTTAGTGGTGCTGTCCGGGCTGCTCTCGGCCTGTGTGGCGGCTTTTGCAGGGCCGGTGTCCTTTGTGGGCATTGCCGCGCCCCACATGGTGCGGGTGTTCACTGGCAGCTCCAAGCCCATGGCGCTCATCCCTGCCAGCTTTTTGTGCGGGGCAGGGTTCTGTTTGCTGTGCGACATGCTGGCCCGCACAGCCCTTGCCCCCACCGAGCTGAGCATCAGCACCGTAACTGCCATTTTTGGCGCGCCCATTGTCATCGGTATGCTGCTGAGCCGCAAAAGGGGGGAGCTGTGATGCGTCCGCAAAAGAGAGAGGGAATTCTTCTCGCTGCCCAGGAGCTGACGGTTGGCTACCGTACGCCGCTGATTGAGGGCATTGCCCTGCAGGTGCGGCCTGGGGAGATTGTTGCGCTGGTAGGTCCCAACGGAGCGGGAAAGTCTACCATTCTGAAGACCTTGGCGGGCCAGCTGAAAGGCCTGGGGGGCAGCGTTCTGCTGGACGGCAGGGAGACGGAGGCCATACCGGCGGGGGAGAAGGCCAAGCGGCTGGCGCTGCTGCTTACCCAGCCGGTGCGCCCTGAGCGCATGACCTGCCGGGAGGTGGTGGAGACAGGCCGCTACCCCTACACCGGATATTTCGGCACTCTTTCCTCCCGGGACCGGGCAGCGGCAGAGGAGGCTATTGCTCTGGTAGAGGCCGGAGATTTTGCGGAAAGGGCATTTACCCAGGTCAGCGACGGCCAGCGGCAGCGAGTGCTGCTGGCCCGGGCCCTGTGCCAGGAGCCGGGAGCGCTGCTGCTGGACGAGCCCACGGCCTTTCTGGACATCTACCACAAGGCGGTCTTTTTAGAGCTGCTGCGGGGTATGGCGGACCGGAAGGGGCTGGGCGTGGTGGTGACCATGCACGAGCCTGAGCTGGCCGCCAGGGCCGCTGACTGGGCGGTGTGCATCAAGGCGGGAGAGCTCTACTGTCAGGGCCCAGCCCAAGAGGTGCTGACCCCAGAGGGCATCCGGGGGCTGTTTGATATGCCGGAGGCAATGTATGAGAAGTATTTCGGGTGACAGGCTCATGTGCCGCTTTGGGGGCGTCCCTCATAATAGTGGGGCTGTGAAACTCTGCTCCACCCTTGTCGAGGGACTGGGGGGCTTTGTGCGCTGGTGCAATGTTGGTAGACCGTGCAATCTGTTCTAGAGTCTGTTTTAAAACCGGAGAAATGTCGGATTTTTGTCCAAACACGAGGGCTTTCAAGAAAAAAACCGCAAGAAAGGCTTGCCGCCTTTCGAGGATTTTTGACGCAGAAAGCGCCGTTTTGGGGCAAAATAGACGGCGTTTCGGAGTTTTCAAACAGACTCTAGGATTGTTTTAAGTAAAGACGGATGTTAAGCAGGAGAGGACAATCTCAAGGCGAAGACCGTAGGCCAACCTTGCGGTTGACGAGGATTTTCAACGTGGAAAGGGGCCTCTTCTGGGTAAAAAAGACAGGGTTCCGATTCTATAAGCAAACGGGAGTGTCCCATTCGCAGATTTTATATAGAGGTCCTGTCTGGGTCTCCGTTCCGGGAACTCCGGATAAATGGGTAATTACAGGGGACTGCCCCTATCAATCAGTCCCGTTATAAAATGCGCGAAAGGACACTCCCTAAGCAAACCCTGACCTTGACGTAAAAAGAGGGCAGACCTTAAACGCTAAGGTCTGCTCTCTTTTATAAAAGCCAATGTAAAATGATACCCTGAGGGGGTTACTTCTGTTCTTTGGAGGGCTGGGGCAGCACCCGCACCCGGATCTCCTCCGCCCGGTTGCCTGCCGCCTTGGTCACCAGAAAGCTGGCGTTCTGGAACTGGAAGCCGTCCCCTGCCTTGGGGATGCGGTCCAGCCGCTGGGCAATCCAGCCGTTGACGGTGGAGGCGTCTGTCTCGCAGTCCAGGTGTAAAAACTCAAACAGGTCGTCGGTGCTCATGGAGCCGTAAACCCGGTAGAGGTTCTCGCCCAGGGGCAGCACGCCCTCCTGCGCCACCTCGTCGTGTTCGTCCCAGATTTCGCCCACCAGCTCCTCAATCACGTCCTCCAGGGTCACAATGCCCTCGGTGCCGCCGAACTCGTCCACGATCACCGCCATATGCTGCTTCTTCTGCTGCAAATGCCGAAGCAGGTCAGAAATCTTCATAGAGGGCGGGATGAACTCGGCAGGCTGAAGGATGTCTTCCAGCTCCTGGCCGTTGACAGCAGAGAAGAAGTCCTTCTCGTGAATAACGCCCACAATGCTGTCAATGGTCTCCTCATACACTGGCAGGCGGGAGTAGCCGGTCTCCCGGAACAGGGCGGCAATGTCCTCCCGGCCCGCGTCCCGGGGCAGAGCCTCCACGTCCACCCGGGGGGTCATGATCTCAATGGCCTGAATGTCGTCAAACTCAATGACATTGCGCAGCATGGCCCCTTCGCTTTTATCAATGCCGCCCTCCTGCTCAGCCTCCTCCACCAGGGTCAGCAGCTCGCTGTCGGTAACAGACTGCTTGGGGGAGGAGCGCACCAGACGGCGCAGCCCCTTCTTCAGCTGGGCGAACAGGAAATTGACCGGCTTGAGCACCACGATCAACGCCCGCAGGAAAGGGGCGGAGAACATGGCAAAGGTCTCGGCGTGCTCTTTTGCCATGCTTTTGGGGCCTACCTCGCCGAAAATCAGCACCACAACCGTCATGACGACTGTGGAGACTGTGGGGCCGGCGCCGTCGCCCAGAGCCTGGACAAAGAGCAGGGTGGCAATGGTGGTAGAGGCAATGTTCACCAGGTTATTGCCCACCAGAATGGTGGAGAGCAGCTCGTCGTAGTTCTCGGAGAGAGCGAAAGCCAGCTGTGCCCGGCGGTTGCCCCCATTGGCCAGACTTTTCAACCGGATGCGGTTGAGAGAGGAGAAAGCGGTCTCTGTTGCGGAGAAATAGGCGGAGAGCGCGATCAGGGCAATGAGGACCAGAATGAGCGCCGTACTGTGACTGTCCATGGAGGAAAAACCAACACCTTTTTCAATAATATTTGCCAGATGGCAGAGTGATATAAGGGATTATAGCACAGACCCGGCGAAAATGCAAGTGGGACCGGCCGTCTGCCTGTTCGCTGCGGGTATATTCAGCGGAAAAGGCCTTTGACTGTCTTTCAGAGTCCCCCTTCCAAGAACATAACAAATCTCCCCTTTATTCCCTATGGGAAATTCCGGTTCCCCCAAATATTCCTGATAAGCCTTGCATAAATCCCCCGCTTTTGCTATAATACGAAGGAGTTCTCCATCCTACAGAAAGCGAGCGATTATTCCATATGAAGTATAAAAGTTTTTTTGCCCTGTGCCTTGCCCTGCTCTGCCTGTGCCTTGCCCTGCCCGCCTGCTCTGACATGGGCGGACTGGTCTCCGGCGTACAGGCGGGAGTGTTCCCGGTGGAGGTCAACGGGGTGACCATCAACGCCAGGCCCCAGCGGGTGGCGGTGCTTTCGCCCAGCCTGGCCGATGTGGTTCTGGCCCTGGGCTGCGATACTCAGCTGGCCGCAGGCAGCGAGGACTGCACCCAGGCCAGCCTGAGGGACCTGAACAAGCTGGACCCTGGCGACCCGGAGGCCATAGCCGGGGCAAACCCGGACCTGGTTCTGCTGGACCCTGCCAGCTCTGGCGCAGAGGAGGCCTTAAAGGAGAAGGGCCTGACCGTGCTGAACATTACCCCTGCCGTAGACCGCCAGGACTTTGAGCGGCTGTATGCTCAGGTCTCCTCCGCCCTTACCGGCGACGGGGCTGGGTATGACGCGGGCATCAGTGCGGCCCAGAATATATTTATTACGCTGGACGACATCAAGCGCATTGTCCCCAGCGACAAGGTCACCACCGCATGTTATTTATATGACCTGGAAGGCTCTGGTGTGACAGGAGACATGTTTGCCTCTACGATCATGACCTACTCCGGGGTCACCAATATTTTTCAAAGCCTCACCGGGGGCCAGTATGACCAGGAGACCTTGCGGATGCAGAATCCCAGCATTATCTTCTGCCCCCCTGGCCTGAAAGCAGAGCTGGAAGGGGATTCCCGCTTCTCGGACCTGCAGGCCGTGCAGGGAGGAAGGATTGTAGAGATGGAGCCCAGCCTGATTGAGCGTCAGGGCCGCACAGTCGTGGAGGCCGCTTTGGAGATCAGCGCAGCGGCTTTCCCGGAGCTGCTGAAGGAGAACTCCATGCAGGTCTCCGACCCTGCTGACGAGATCAACTCAGCGGTAAGCTCTGCCATTCTCAGCTCGGCCCTGGAGGAGGACGACGGGGTGACCTATGAGACCCTGCAGGAGGGAGACCAGGGGGAGGAGGTCTTTGCCATGCAGACCCGGCTGGACGAGCTGGGGTATCTGGACACAGAATACGACGGCCACTATGGGGAGTACACCGCTGGCTGCGTCAAGGAGTTCCAGAAGGTCAACGGCCTGCCTGAGACAGGCATTGCGGACTCGGATACCCAGAAGCTGCTGTATTCCAAGCTTGCCAAGTCCAAGGACGGGGTGAATGTGACAGCCAGCCCGGAGCCGGACGGCTCTCCCAGCCCAGACCCCGAGGCGTCGCCCAGCCCGGAGGCCACAGCCACGCCCGAGGCATAAAGAGCGCACAAGCCGCTGGCCGGAAAACCTGCGGATATGGGAGTCCAGAGGGGCAGGCCCTCTGTGGGTTCTCAGGGCAATGCTCTGAGCCGTCGGAGGCCAAACCGCTGTCAGACAAGGGCGGTCAACGGGCGCGTCCATTTTCTATAGAAAATGAAAATCCTGCCGCCAGCTTACTCTACCCCCAATCATGGAAGGGACGCGGACAAAGCTTGCGGCAGGACGGATACCGTGGTCACTTTGCCTACGGCGTTTCGCGTCTTGGGCGGTCAAGGAGGCTTTTTAGGAAGAGCTTCCCTGGATTCTTCAAAAGCTCTTGATTCGTGCGGCGAGGGGCGGATCAGTTGACTTTTTTTGCCCGCAATGGACTTTTTGATACTTTTTGAGGGGTATTATGAGGATTATTACGAGAGATAGGTCTTTCTATAAGACGCTGATTGCTCTGGCAGTGCCCATTTCACTGCAAAACCTGATCACCTTTGCAGTGGGGTTTGCGGACAATCTGATGATTGGCCGTTTGGGGGACAATGCCATCTCCGGCGTGTATGTGGGCAATCAGATGCAGGCAGTGGTGCAGATGTTTATTGCCGGCATCGAGGGGGCCATCCTCATTCTCGCCGCCCAGTACTGGGGTAAAAAGGACGCCGCCAGCATTCGCAAGGTGGTGTCGGTGGGGGTGAAGTTCGCCTTTGGAGTGGGCCTGTTGGTTACTTTGGCGGCCGTGCTGTTTCCGTCGGCCATCATCGGCCTGTTCACCAGCGAGCCAGGGGTCATTGCCGAGGGCGGCGTCTATCTGCGCATTGTAGGCTTTACCTATCTGTTCTTCAGTATCGCCCAGGTGATGATTGCCTCCATGCGCAGCGTGGAGACCGCTAAAATCGGGCTCTATATCTCCATTATGGCCCTGGTGGTCAATGTGTCCCTTAACTACATTCTGATTTTCGGCAAGCTGGGCCTCCCTGCTCTGGGGGTAAAGGGCGCGGCCATTGCCACCCTGATCTCCCGGGTGTTAGAGATGCTGGTGAGCGTAGTCTATGTGTTTTCGGTGGACAAAAAGCTGCGGTTCCGCTTTGCCGACCTGCTGCGCACCGACCGGGCGCTGCTCAAGGATTTTCTCCGCTATGGTCTGCCGGTCATTGGCGGGCAGGTGGTGTGGGCCATCAACAATCTGGCCAACACCAAGATTATGGGCTTTTACAGCGCCGGGGTGCTGGCGGCGGTGAGCATCACCGGTATGCTGCACAGTCTGGTTTATGTGTGGATGACCGGCCTCTCCTCTGCGGTGGGCATTATCACCGGCAAGACGGTGGGAGCCGGCCAGTATGAAAAAATGAAGGAGTACGCCCGCACTGTGCAGGTGATTTTTCTGGGTGTGGGACTGATCTCAGGGGCCGTGGTGCTGCTGTTCCGGGAGGGCTTTATCGGCCTTTACAACGCCACCCCTGAGGCAATGGCCTACTCCCGGCAGTTTATCAACGTGATTTCGGTGACCATTGTGGGCACCTGCTATCAGGCGGCCTGTTTGTTTGGCCTGGTGAAGTCTGGGGGAGACATCTCCTTTGTGTTTAAAAATGACACCATCTTTGTGTTTCTGGTGCTGATTCCCTCGGCGTTGGTGAGCTACTGGCTGGGGGCCCCTGCCTGGGTGGTGTTCGCTGCGCTGAAGTGCGACCAGATTTTGAAATGCATTGTGGCGGTGGTGAAGATTAACCGCTTTAACTGGATGAAAAACCTGACCCGGGAGGAGAAGGCGGATGAAACTGCATAAGTCTGCCAGGGCCGGGCTGCTGGGCCTGGCCGCGCTGATTTGGGGCACAGCCTTTGTGGCCCAGAGCATGGGCATGGACCACCTGGGACCCTGCGCCTTCAACGGGGCAAGAAGCTTTGTGGGGGCTATGGCTCTTTTGCCGGTAATTGCTGTGGGCGACCGCCTGCGCCGTCACGCTGCCCCAGAGGAGGCAGTTGCCGCCAGCTGGAAAAACCCCGCGCTGCTGCTGGGAGGGCTGCTGTGCGGCCTGTTTTTGGGCGCGGCCAGCCTGTTGCAGCAAGCCGGGCTGCAGAGCACCACGGCTGGTAAGGCTGGGTTCCTCACCTCGCTGTATATTGTGTTTGTGCCGGTGCTGGGGCTGTTTTTGGGCCATCGGGGAGGCAAAAAGCTCTGGCTGGCAGTGGCTCTTGCCCTGGGGGGAGCCTACCTGCTCAGCGTGGCAGGCGGCTTGGAGGACGGGGGAGATATTGGCCGGGGAGACGGCCTGGTGCTGGCCAGCGCGGCGCTTTTCTCCTTCCATATTCTGGTCATCGACCGCTTCTCCCCTCGTGTGGACGGTGTGAAGCTCTCCTGTCTGCAATTTTTTGTGGCGGGGCTGGTGTCAACCCTGCTGGCTTTGACTTTGGAGGGCGGCTTTTGCTGGGAGGACCTGCTGGCCTCCTGGGGGCCGCTGTTGTATACGGGCATCCTGTCCAGCGGAGTGGGCTATACCTTGCAGATTGTGGGACAGAGAGGGCTGGACCCTGCGGCTGCCTCTCTGATTCTCAGCTTGGAGTCCGTATTCGCGGCAGTGTCCGGCTGGTTGGTGTTGGGCCAGCCTCTGAGCCTCCGGGAGATGGCTGGCTGCGCTTTGGTGTTTGCCGGGGTAGTGCTGGCCCAGCTGCCGGAGCCCAAGACGCAAAAGGAATGAGCGGTAGCCGTAGTGTACACATAGGAAACGACCGAAAGTACCGGATCTGGCTTTTTGAAGGGCGCATTTGCCAACGGCTTTCTCTACGGTCCAGGTCCTGCCTGATATTCGCAGCTCTATTATTGATTCCATACATTATAGTACCACAGAAAGGATCATTATCATGAAAATTATTGAAGTAGAAAGCTACGAAAAGCTCAGTCTGCTGGCTGCGGACATGATTGCCTCTCAGGTGCTGTTCAAGCCGGACTGCGTGCTGGGTCTGGCAACCGGTTCTTCACCCCTGGGAACCTATGAAAATCTGGCCTCCCGCTGTGGAGAAGGGCGGCTGGATTTCTCCCGGGTGCGCACGGTGAACCTGGACGAATATTGCGGCCTTACCGCAGAAAATCCCCAGAGCTACCGGTATTTTATGGACCAGAACCTGTTTGGCCGGGTGAATATCGACCCTGCCAACACCCATCTGCCCGACGGCTCCGCCAGCGACATGGAGGCGGAGTGCGCCCGCTATGAGTCTTTGGTGGAGTCCTTGGGCTGGCCGGACCTGCAGCTGCTGGGCATTGGCCATAACGGGCACATTGGCTTCAACGAGCCCGCGGAGGACTTCCCTGCCCGGGTGCACACGGTTCAGCTGGCCGAAAGCACCATAAAGGCCAACTCCCGGCTGTTCGACCGGGTGGAGGACGTGCCCACCATGGCTGTCACCATGGGCATTGGCACCATTATGAAGGCCCGGCGGGTGCTGCTCATTGCCGGGGCGGACAAACGGGAGATTGTGGAGCGGGCTTTCCATGGACCGGTGACGCCTCAGGTTCCTGGGTCCATTCTGCAGCTGCACCCGGACGCCACTGTGATATTCACCAGAAGCTGAGAACAGGGATCACTGTGACCGCCGCCTTCCCTTGCGCATAGACTGATGTGAGGGAGGCGGTATTTATGAAATGGATTTTGCTGGGCCTGGGGACCGTGCTGTTGGTTGCCGGGGCTGTGGAGCTGCTGCGGCGGCTGATCTTCTGGCTGCGCCGGGACCGCTACGGCGAGGGAGAGATGGAGCTGGTGGTGATTCCTGCCGGGCCGGATGACTGCGAGAGTCTGGTGCGGGCCGGGGCCCAGCGGGTGGAATGGATGGCCCTGCGCCCTCCCTGCCGGCTGGTGTGCCTGGCGGAGCCGGGCAGTCAGGCAGAGGCCATTGCCCGGCGGCTGCAGGCAGAGTACCCCTGGTTGGAGCTGCGGCCCAGAGCAGCTATAGAAAAGAAATAGGCCTATAGGAGTCTGTTTGCACACTGCATGACCGGGGTGCAGGCAGGCTCCCGCTTCAGAAAGGGGGCTGGCATGGACAACCCGGAGCTGGTGGAGGTCAGCGGCACGGTGGTGAAGATCACCTACCGCAACGAGAACAACCAATACACGATTTTCCGCATGGCCGGCGGCGAAGAGGCGGCTGCGGTGGTGGGGGTCTTCCCTATGCTGGGCGAGGGGGAGACCCTGCGGGTGTGGGGCCGGTGGGAGGAGAACGTCACCTATGGCAGGCAGCTGCGGGCCCAGCGGTTCACCCGCACCCCCCCAGAGAGTGAACAGGCCATGCTGCGGTATCTCTCCTCTGGGGTGGTGAAGGGCATAGGCCCTGCCACGGCCCTGCGCATGGTGGAGGCCTTTGGCACAGAATGCCTCCAGGTGCTGGAGCAGGAGCCCAGCCGGCTGGCCCAGCTGGAGGGCGTCAGTCAGGACCGGGCCATGGAGCTGAGCAGAAGCTACCGGCAGATTCAGGGCCTGCGGGAGCTGATGACCTGGCTCTCCCTTAGCGGCATAGCCCCTGAGTTTGCGGCCCTGGCCTGGAAGCAGTATGGCCCCAACGCCCAGGAGGTGCTGCGTCAGGACCCCTATTGTCTCTGCGAGGAGGAGATTGGGGCCCCCTTTCAGGCGGCGGACGGGCTGGCCCGGAGCCTGACCACGCCCCAGAGCCAGGAGAGCCGGGTGCAGGCAGGCACCCTCTATGTGCTGCGGCATAACCTGATGAACGGCCACACCTGCCTGCCCCAGCGGCAGCTTGCCCAGGTGGCGGCAGGGCTGCTTCAGGTGACAGAGGAGCAGGTGCTGGACGCCATTGACAGTCTGACCGAGGGGTTTCGGCTGCAGCAGGAGGCCATAGGGGGGCAGCGGTTTCTGTTTTTGCCCAATCAGCATGAATATGAGACCTACACCGCCGCCCGTATGAAGGCCATGCTGCGCACCCCGCCCAAGCCCATTGCCGGGGCGAACGGGAAAATCGGGGAGATCGAGCAGCGGGAGGGCATTCAGTACGCAGGCAAGCAGCGGGCCGCGATTCGCGCCGCCATGGAGCAGGGAGTGCTTATTCTCACCGGCGGGCCCGGCACAGGCAAAACCACCACCCTCAACGCCATTATCCGCATTCTGAAGGAGGCCGGGGAGCAGGTGCTGCTGGCAGCTCCCACAGGCCGGGCGGCCAAGCGCATGTCAGAGCTTACCGGCGAGGAGGCCAAGACCATTCACCGCATGCTGCAGGTGCAGTGGGACGAGCTGGACCGGCCCTACTTCAAAAAGAACGAGCAGGACCCCTTGCAATGTGAATGCCTGGTGGTGGACGAGCTGTCGATGGTAGACAGCTACCTGTTTGACAGCCTGTTGCGGGCCCTGCCCTTGGGCTGCCGGCTGATTCTGGTGGGGGACACAGACCAGCTGCCCTCGGTTGGGCCGGGCAATGTGCTGGGGGACCTGATCAGCTCAGAGCTGTTCCCCACTGTTCAGCTGGACCAGGTTTTCCGGCAGTCTATGGAAAGCCTGATTGTTGCCAGCGCCCACCAGATTGTAAGGGGCCAGCTGCCGGAGCTGGGCAGGAAGGACAATGATTTCTTCTTTCTCCGCCGCCGGCAGATGCAGGAGACCCAGGAGCTGGTGGTGTCTCTTGTGACAGAACGTCTGCCCAAGGCCTACGGCTATTCCCCTATGGACGACATTCAGGTGCTCTGTCCCAGCCGCAAGGGAGAGCTGGGCACAGTGGAGCTGAACCGGCTGCTGCGGGAGGTGATCAACCCCCCGGCTGAGGACAAGGAAGAGGTGAAGCTGGACGGCCGGGTCTTTCGCACCTGGGACAAGGTGATGCAGGTCCGCAACGACTATAACCTGGAGTGGGAGCGGGATGGGGGCGGCTCTGGCAAGGATGTGTTCAATGGGGACATGGGGGTCATTCAGCGCATTGACTCTGCGGCCAAGTGCATGGAGGTGCGTATGGACGACAAGGTGGTCACCTACCCCTATGAAAAGGCCGCCCAGGAGTTGGAACTCTGCTATGCCATCACCGTGCACAAAAGCCAGGGCAGCGAGTTCCCGGCTGTGGTGATTCCCCTGCTGAGTGTGCCAAAGCTTCTGCGCTACCGCAATCTGTTGTACACAGCGGTGACCCGGGCGAAGAAGCTGCTCATTCTTGCCGGCGACCCCTGGACCCTGCAGGAGATGGTGGAGAACAACCGGAAGACCCGGCGGTACACCGCCCTGCGCCACTTTTTGGAGAAGCCGGAGAGGGGTATTCTATAGGGACGGTTTGGGGTTCACGCAAATAAGTGTATGGTAATATCTAAGAACCTGTATTCATAGGCGTTGAACGCCGGAGGGACGGGTCTTTTGCCGTCCTGCTGCGTTAAAAAATCTTGGAATATGGCAAGTATTCCTGCGATTTTTTGCCTTGCAGGGCGACAAAATCCCTCTCCCCTCCGGCATCCTCCGCCTATGAATGCAGGTTCTAAATAAAAGTATGATTTCTGTTTAGGTAGGAAACGCCGTCCCTGTCCGAAAGCGTGGCAGGGTCTGTGCCGGTTTTCGTGTCATTTATTTGCCATGCCGGATGGATTTTGCCCCACTCTGGCCGCTTTTTTCACAAATTTTCCCCTTCTGCTTAATTTTCTCTGGACTTCTGCCGATGATAGAAGAAAGGAGGTATGAAGATGGAGCTGAAAATGAACCCTAGCCTCAGGAGCCGGAGGCCGGCGGCAGAGGCCCGTCCCCCTGTCCCTGAGACGGACCGGGAGCAGGAATATGCCCCCAAAACCTCTGCCCAGGTCAGGCAGCAGGCCCGGGAGGACCGGGTGGAGCTCTCCCGGCAGGCAGTGGAATTTTTACAGGGCCGGCAGGAGGAGAGCCAGCCGGGGCAGGACGAGGCCCGGCTTGAGGAGCCTATGACCCCTGAGGAGAAGCGTCAGCAGGCCCAGGCGGAAAAGTGGAAGGCGGTCCGGCAGATGGTGAGCGTGATGCAGCAGCAGAGCGTGCAGATGAAGGAGCAGAGCGAGCAGCAGACCAAGGCCCTGAAGGAGGCCATGGACAAAATGAAGCGCTGCACCAAAATCGCCGCGAACATCGGCAAGGGCCACAAGGTGCCGCCCCAGGATGAGAAATACCTGCTGGAAAACGACCCCAAAGCCTACATGATGGCCATGATCCTCCGCATGATGGAGGAGGAGAAGCGCAAGGTCAAGTCTGAGCTGGAGGACGAGGAGAACCAGCAGGAGGGAGAGAATGGCTCCGCCGCCCCGGTAGAGGGACTGGACGCTTCTGGCGGAGAGGCTTCCGCTCCGGAGGCCAGCGTGGAGGCTGCTTCGGTGGAATGATTCCGCCAGCCAGAGCACAGAGACAGCCGGTTCAGTTTGTGAAAAAGAGGCCAGGGAACCCGCCCCCGGCCTCTTTTTTGTTTCTGTTGACACAGTCGGAAAGCCCCTTATAAGCCGCCTGGCTTGAGATTACGACTGACTTTTTCCAGCAATTTCCTGGGGCAGACAGATTATCCCTCGCCCAGCACGTCCCAGGGGGTAAGCATACCCAGCAGGGGCTGGTCCGGCTTGCCGTCCTGTGTAATGAAGATGACCGCCACCCGCTTGTTTTTGGCCCGGGGCAGTTCAAACCGCTGCCGCACCGCGATATAGCTGGCGTCTGCGGGGACGAACTCATAGTTCTCCGTGTGCTCCTCCACTGCCAGATACCCCTTCAGGTCCTTGATGGTGGCCTCCGGGTCCAGCCCCTTGCCTCTGCGCCGCAGCACATAGCGGAACACGGCCCCCACGCTGAATACCCCGTAAAACCGCCCGTCCTTCATGACCGGCACATGGGAGTAGCCGTTTTTTTCCATCAGCTCCATCACCCGCAGCACCTTCTGGTTGGGGCCCACCTTCAGTACCCGTTCGCCCTTGGTGGCGTATTCCAGAGCCAGAGGAGGCCGGCTTACAAAGTCCAGCACCTCCTGCAGCGCGTCCACCACTGGCTGGGAGGGCACTACCACCGGCTCGCCGTCCATGTTGGCGCTGTGGGCCATCAGGTTGCGGATATGCCGGCAGATGTCCAGCTTATCCCGCACAGGGGCGCTCTCATAGTCCTTGATGAATTCGTATACAGCACTGGTGTAATGACGACGGGAATTGCGGTACTTTTCCTCCAATACATCCTCGATCTGCTTATACAGGTCCAAAAACAGCTCCAACCGTTTGCGTCCCACTGTGCCAGCCATGACTATGCCTCCTGGTTATCTTCTTGTGACATTTGTGTCAGCAGGGCGATTGCCTGCCGGCGGCCATACAGGGCATTCAGCGCCTGCAAAAGGCCGTTGGATGAGAGCCTCTCCGGCAGGCCCAGCCTTTTTTGCAGCGCCCTGCGGCGGGCGGCGCTGTCTGCCCCGCCAGAGAGGCCCAGCTCCGCCATGTCCGCCTTTGTCAGTTTTTCTTCCGGCGTGCCGCTGTTCTCCCTGGCGCAAAGGCCTGCCCCGGCCCGGCGCAGGCAGTCCAGCAGAATATCAGCGGGCATACCCTCCACCCCCAGCTTTCCCTCTTTGGAGGGCTTTGCTTTCCGGCGTTCCTTGCCGTAGATATCGGGAATGTAGGCATGCTTTACCTGACTGGGGGGCAGACACTGGCTCAGGCGGCTGCGGATGAGAAACCCTGCCCCGTCGCTGTCCGTGAAAATAATGACGCCCCGCTGAGCCGCCAGCTGTCGGATGAGCTCCATACGCTCCTGGTCCTTGAAAATCTGAAAGCCGCCGGTCTCCACAATCACCGGGTCCTCTAAAATCGAGCTGAGCTTGGCCTTGTCGCAGCGGCCCTCTACCACAATGGCCTCCCGTACCCGGGGCGTCATCTCTGACCTCCCTGGGCGGCGTGCATGGCCTCCATCAGCCGCACCATCAGGGCCTCAATCACCAGCCGGGAGTCCATGCGCGAGCCTTTTATGCTCAGGTCCGCCTCCAGCAGCAGGTCCAGGCAGCGGGCCAGCACAGAGGCTGGCGTCCGCCGGATGGAACGCTCGGCGTTGCGCAGGCGAAAGCTAAATTTTTTGTACTCCGGGGCGTACTCCCCAGCGGCCCCGGCAGTCAATCCGCTGTCCAGAGCGGCCCGCACCCGGTACATGTCAATAAACGCGGTGGACATGGCGCCCAGCACAGATACCGGCTCCGGGTCCTGCCAGAAGATTTCGTCCAACAGGGTGTAGGCCTCCTGAGCGTTGTCGGCGGTAAGGGCCTTTACCATGGCGAAGGTGGCGGTCTCGGTGGTTTTGGGGGTCAACGCCTCCACGGTCCGGGGGGTGACCCGGCCCTCGCCCTGACCCAGAACATAGGCGCAGAGCTTGTTGGTCTCGTTGAGCAGCATATTCAGGTCCGGGCCGCAGTATTCCTGCAGCCGGTCGGCAGCGGTTTTTTCCATCACACAGCCCTGCTTTTCCGCTGCCTTGAGAATGGTGCGGCGGAGCTCGGCCGGCTCCCGCCGGGCAAAGGAGACGGTGAGCCCTGCCTTGCCTCCCCGGTCCATGAGCTTCTTCCACTTTGCCGACTTAGGCGGAATATTCAGGGTTGGGTAGTACAGCACCAGTGTGGTGGTCTCCGGCAGGTCGTCCAGCAGGTCCAGCAGCTTGTCCATTTCCTGGGCGGGCAGCGCCTCTGGGTCCAGGTCCGCCACGGCCACGCATTTGTGGGGGGCAAAAAAGGGCAGGGCCGCGGCAGCGTCCGCAATGCGATCTACCGGGGATTCGCCTGAGAGCTCATTCCGGTTAAACTCAGGGAAGCTGTCGCCGGAGGCCCGGACAATGAGCCGCCGCGCCGCCCGTTTGAGAATGAGTTTTTCCTCTCCGACCAGCAGGTAGAGGGAGGCAAGGGTTCCGTTTTCCAGCTGAGTCCGCAGGTCCTGTTCGCTGATTGCTGGCATGAACGCCGCCTCCTTTCAATGGCTGGACAAGGGTGTTGACGATAGGAATATTATAGACCATGGGGCAAGGTTTGTCAAATGGCAGGGGCAAAAGCAAGCAGGCCCCAGTCGAAAATAGTGTGTTCTCACAAAACGGATTCCTCGCATTTGCGGGGTTTACCCTTGCCTGTCTTCATTTTCTGTGATATAATGACACAATATGCTCTGACAGGCAACGGACAAGCCCCTGGGAACCGCTTTCTCCTGCCTGACGGGGCTTTTTAGCCAACCAAGAGGAGGAGGAGAGAGCTTGACATTGATTAAAAAATATATTGGCTCAAAGGCTTTTTATCTGTCTGTTATCACGCTGCTGGTGCCTATGGTGGTCCAGCAGGGCATCACCCAGTTTGTAAACCTGCTGGACAATGTGATGGTGGGACGGCTGGGCACAGCCCCTATGTCTGGCGTGGCCATTGTCAACCAGATTATATTTATTTTTAACCTGACCCTGTTTGGCGGCATGTCCGGCGCGTCCATCTTTGGGGCGCAATACTATGGCAAGGGGGATGTGGACGGCCTGCGGTATACCCTGCGCTTTCGCACCCTGTTCGCTGTGGCGGCTACGGTTTTGGGCATTGCCGCCCTGCTGGGGTTTGGGGAGAGCTTTTTTCTGCTCTATCTGAACGGTGAAAACACCTCCCCCCAGGAGGCGGCCGCTACGCTGGACTATGCCAGAAGCTATATGAACATTATGCTGTGGGGGCTTCTCCCCTTTGCGGTGTCCAACTGCTTTGCCAGTATTCTGAAGGACACGGGGGAGACCTTCATTCCCATGGTGGCAAGCGTAATCTCCATTGGGGTGAATCTGGCGCTCAACTATCTGCTCATTTTCGGCAGCTTTGGCTTCCCCAGAATGGGCGTGGCCGGCGCGGCCCTGGCAACGGTCATTGCCCGCTACATAGAGACCGCTTACCTGATCTTCCAGTCCTACCGCCACAAGAAACGCTTTGTCTTTCTTCAGGGAGCTTTCCGCAGCCTGCGGGTGCCCCTGTCCTTGGTCCGGCGCATTAGCATAACCGGTACGCCTCTTATGCTTAATGAGATGCTCTGGTCTGTGGGCATCTCCCTCATCACCGCCTGCTATGCCACCCGGGGTCTGGCGGCAGTGGCGGCCAGCAATATCAGCTCCACAGCCCATCAGCTGTTTTCGCTGCTGCTGATGGCCATGGGCAACGCAGTGGCTATTCTGGTGGGGCAGCAGCTGGGAGCCAACGACATGGACGGGGCAAAGGACACGGTGCGTAAGCTGCTGTTTTTCGGCACAGCCATCAACCTGGTGATGGGCCTGCTGCTGATTGCCAGCGCGCCCTTTATCCCCCTCATTTACAACACCGAGCCTTTGGTGCAGGACCTGGCGGCCAAGCTGCTGATGATTTCCGGCGGGTTTCTGCCGTTGGGTGCTATTGTCAACTGCTCTTATTTTACCATCCGTTCCGGCGGGCGCACATTCATTACCTTTTTGTTTGACTGCGCCTACACCTGGGTGGTGTGTCTGCCCATTGCCTTTGTGCTCAGCCGGTTTACCGCCCTGCCTCTGCCCTGGATGTTTTTCCTGGTGCAGTGCGCGGACTCGGGGTTGAAGGCGGTGATCGCGCTGATTATGCTGCGGTCAGGCATATGGGCGAAGAACGTGGTAAACACATAGAAAAAGGCCGCAGGCTGGCTGGGAATCAACGTCCTGCTTGCGGCCGGCAACCGTGTCCCAAAAAATATTCCTATTATTTCTGAGGTGACTCCCATGCAATCCATTTCCAAGCAAGATTATCCCTATCTCTACGAGACCCACTGCCATACCAGCTGGTGCAGCGCCTGCGCTGTCAGCAGTCCTCAGGAGATGGCCGCGGCCTATTATGCTCACGGCTACGCGGGCATCATCATCACCGACCACTTCCTGCTGGGCAACTCCGCAGTGGACCGTGCCCTGCCCTGGGACGTTAAAATGCACGCCTATTACGACGCCTATCTGGCGGCCCGGGACTGGGCCCGGGGTAAGGACTTTGATGTGCACTTTGGCCTGGAGCACCAGTACGGTGGAGGCAAGGAGGTGCTGACCTATGGCATTGACCTGGATTTTCTGCTGGACCACCCGGAGCTCCACCGCCTGCCCTTGGGTGAGTATGCGGCGTTGGTGCATGAGGCCGGGGGCTTTCTGAGTATGGCCCACCCATATCGGGACAGGGGGTATATTGACAGGAGAGCCCAGCCTCAGCCGGAATATCTGGATGCTGTGGAGGTGTACAACTACCACAACGATGTGGGCGAGAACCGTCAGGCGGAGGAGCTGGCCCAGCGCACCGGCCTGCCCGGTACCGCAGGCGGGGACGTGCACGAGGCGGACAGTCCGGCTATTGGCCAGGCAGGCGTGGCCTTGCGGGAGAGAGCGGCGACTGGGCAGGAGCTGGTGGCAGCCCTGCGGTCCGGGAACTTCGCGATTCTGGTGGGAGGCGAGCTGCGGCCCTGCCGGTTCTGAGCAGGGGTGCAAGACCTATGCTGTACGCCGGACAAGCCGCATGATCTGTGAACTTTCCGATGGGAATGGCGGCGTCAGGTTCTTGCCATCAGACAAAAAGCATCTCAAGGCCTGCTCTGGCAGGCTCTTGGGATGCTTTGCTTTTTATCGATGACAGGGTCGGGCTATTTCAGCGCCGCCTCCAAGGCCTCGGTCACAATGCGCAGGGCCTTGATACGGGCAAATTTTTTGTCTACCGATTCCAGAATATGCCAGGGCGCGTAGGTGGTGCTGGTTTTTTGCAGCATCTCGTCCACTGCGGCCTCGTATACGTCCCATTTCTCCCGGTTGCGCCAGTCCTCGTCCGTCAGCTTCCACTGCTTCGAGGGGGTGTTCTTCCGCTCGGTGAACCGTTCCAGCTGGGTGTCCTTGTCAATCTGCACCCAGAACTTCAGCACCACAGCCCCCCAGTTGTGCAGCTCCTGTTCAAACTCGTTCATCTCATAGTAGGCCCGCTGCCAGTCGTTTTCGCTGCAAAAGCCTTCCAGGCGTTCCACCATCACCCGGCCGTACCAGCTCCGGTCAAAAATGGCAATGTGCCCGTCCTTGGGCAGGCTCTTCCAAAAACGCCACAGGTAGTGCCGGGCCTTTTCGTGGGGCTCGGGGCTGGCCACGGGGTGCACCTCAAAGCCCCGGGGGTCCAGGGCTCCGGTGAGCCGCTTGATGTTGCCCCCCTTGCCTGCCGCGTCCCAGCCCTCGTAGACAATCACCACCGGAACCCGCTTGCGGTACAGCCGGTTGTGAAGCATCCGCAGCTTGCTTTGCAGACGCTTGAGCTCCTCCTTGTACTCGCCCTCGCTGAGGGTCTTGTCCTTCAGGGGCGCCTCGCTGAGCTTGGGCATTTTGATGAGAGGGAAGACATTTTGCAGCAGGGGAACTGCCAGACTCTCGTTCTGCAAAGCAGTGTCAATGCCAGTGCAAAGGGTCTCCAGCACCTGCAGCTCGGCAAATTTTTTGCTGCGGGCGTCCACAATATACCAGGGGGCGCTGGGGGTGTTGGTGTCTTCCAGGTAGCGGTCAAAGACCTCGGCGCAGCGCTCGTAGTGGTGGTTTTGCCACAGGTCTCCCCGGCTCACCCGCCAGGCGGTGTCCTTGTCGTCCATAAGGCCGTTGATGCGCCGGGCCTGCTCCTTTCTGCTGATTTGAAAGAAGAATTTCAGCACCAGATAGCCGTTGTCCGTCAGCTGACGCTCAAAGCGTTTGACGCTGTCCACCCGCTGGGCATAGGCCTCGTCTCCCAGCACGCCGTTCAGGCGTTCCTTGGTGACCTCGTCCATCCAGCCCGAGTCTAAAAAGGTGAACTTGCCCGCCTCGGGGATTCTCTCAAAATACCGGGTGAGGAAGGGCTTGCGGCGTTCCTCGGCAGTGGGCGCGGCCATAGAGAACACCTGGAAGAACCGTGGGTCGATATGCTTGATGAGCTGGCCAATGGTGCTGCCCTTGCCCGCTGCGCCCCAGCCCTCAATAAGCACCAGCACCGGCAGCTTTTTATCCTTCAACCGCAGCTGCTGAGCCTCAAGCCGTTCTCCCGCGGCCTTCAAGCGGGACTTCAACTCCTCCTTATCCGGCTTGTCCGGGCGTATCCAATGCTTCAACATGACGATCACCTCAATAAAATAATATACTGTGTAAGAGGCAGCAGCCTTGCGCCCCCTCTTACACAGTATAACATATAATAGACTGGATTGTACAGAGTGATTTTAGTTGAAGTTCACAGAAGCGGCGAGCCAGAGGCCGCACAGTCGGGAAATATAGTGAAAGCATCCCTGCCACGCCCCGGCTGTACCCGGCAGACAGAAAAGGAGAGACTTTTTCTCAGCCTTAGCTGTTCTGAGACAGGCTCTACCTGCTGCGCCAAACCTTTGCGGCTTGTTTCAGCCGGTAACATACCTACTCCTGGTTGACTGGGTTCATTGCTTCAGCCTGCCAGGGGCAAGTCTTTTCATCGGGCCGGGCCAGCGGCCGCACATTTTGTCTGGCGTTTACTGGCCAAAGCTCACCATCTGGGTATTCGCGCCCTTGCTCACCCACACGCTGGCAATGTCCAGGTTTTCGTCAAGCATCACCAGGTCGGCGGCCTTGCCGGGGGCAATGCTGCCCAGCTCCCCGTCCAGCCCAATGGCCCGGGCGGGAATGAGGCTGGCGGACTTCACCGCCTGCTCAAAGGGCACGCCCCAGCTCACCAGGTTTTTCACCTCCTGGTGCAGGTTGCTCACCGAGCCGGCAATGGTGCCGTCGGGCAGAGTGCACTTGCCCCCGGTGATGTGCACGGTCTGACCGCCCATCTCATAGGCTGCGCCCTCCGGCATACCGTTGGCCCGCAGAGAGTCGCTGACAATCAGGGCCCGGTCGCCCAACAGCTGGAAGGCAATTTTCAGCACAGCGGGATGAATATGCTCGCCGTCGCAAATCAGCTCGGCCCGGACCCGCTGGTCCTCCAGCGCGGCCCCTACCACCCCAGGCTTCCGGTGGTGCAGGCCGTTCATGGCGTTGAACAGGTGGGTGACATGGGTAACCCCCCAGTCAAAGGCGTTCTTCGCCTCCTCATAGCTGGCGGTGGTGTGGGCAATCGAGACAGTGCACAGCTCCTTTGCCCGCTTTACAAAGTCCTCGCCCCCCGGCTGCTCGGTGGCCAGGTCAATCAGCCGCACCAGCCCCCCGGAGAGCTGATACCACTCCTGAAACAGGGCAAAGTCCGGGGCCAGCAAAAACTCCTCGTTTTGCGCGCCCTTGCGCTCCCGGGAGAAGAAGGGGCCCTCCATATTCACGCCGGCTACCTTGGCCCCATCCTCTGAGGGGTGGTCATGAAGGTCTTTGGCGGCCAGAAGGGCGGCTTTGATGGTGTCGCTGGCTACCGTGGCGGTGGTAGGGCAGAAAGAGGTGACCCCATGGGACAGCAGAAACCGGGCCATATCCTCAAGGGCCTCCCGGGTGCCGTCGCCGGCGTCGGCGCCTGCGCAGCCGTGCACATGCACATCGATAAAGCCGGGGACAATGGTATAGCCCTGGCAGTCTACGGCAATGTCCTCCTCTTTGCGGGAGAGGCTGGGGCCTGTGCGGATGATTTTGCCCCCGTCGATCTCCATGTCCCCCTGAACCAGCTGAAAATCCTGGTTCAAATATTTTGCGTTGATAATGAACATTTCGACATCCTCCGTTTTTTCATCTTGACCCGGTAATTTACAGAATGGTGTTGAGAACCACCAGCAGAGTGACGCCCGGCACTCCCAGCGCGCTGGACGCAGCCAGGCTCAGGCGGTTGACCGCAAGGCACACGCCGGTGTATTCGCTGGTCAGGTTGACCAGGGCCAGGGCCAGCAGGCCCAGCAGGGCAGAGGCGAAAAAGCTTTTCATAGGGGAGAAGGCCTCCTTGTTTTTGGTAAAGACTATGCGGGCCTTGTCCGGGGTATGACTACAGGCGGGCCTTGCAGGGGGAGAAACAGAAAGTCTCTTTGCTGTCAGCAAGCCGGATGCTCGCCGTCTTGCTGCGCCCGCTGGGGCTTTTCCTTCTTTACTCTGGCGACTGTAAGCCGCCCCGCCGGTCTCCCCGCTGCCAACCTCACCGGGTCCGGCCTGCCTTACAACAAGTCGAGGGCGGCGCGGCTTGGCCTGCCTTTTACGCTTTCTCCTCCGCCGGCATAAAGTCAATGCGCCCAGTCGCAACGTCCGCCCCGGCAATGATTACCTCCAGCTCCTGGCCCATCATCAGCACCCGTCCGCTCCGCCGGTCCCGGTGGCTGATCTCTCCGTCAAACTCAAAGTCGCAGCCCTCAAAGTCGTTCAGGCTCACAAAGCCCTCGGCATTGCTGGCCAGCTTTACAAAAATGCCCTTGGGCGTCACTCCGTTGATGACCCCCGTATGCTGCTCGCCCAGGTGCTGGCGCATATATTCCGCCGTGTAGCAGTCTTCCGCGTCCCGTTCGCCGGTGACAGCCCGGACCTCGTTTTTCGAGCTCTCTATGGCCGACTCCTCCGCAAAAGTCCCATAGCGTTTTTTCAGGACAGCCGGGTCCTCCCCTTTCACCAGGTCGCTGAGAATGCGGTGGATGGAGGTGTCCGGGTAGCGGCGGATGGGGGAGGTGAAGTGGCTGTATTCCTTCAGCGCCAGGCCGAAATGCCCCAGCTCCCGGTGGTCATACCGGGCCTTGTCCATGGTGCGCAGAATGCGCTGGTTTACCACAGCCTCCTTGCTGGTGCCCTTCACCCGGTCCAGCACCACGGCGAAATCCTTGGCGGAGGGGTCGCCCTTTTTCAGCTCCGCGCACTTTACAGAGAGCCGGTCCAGCAGGTCGCACAGCTCTACCACCCGGTCCGGGCTGGGGTGCTCGTGCACCCGGTAGAGGAAGGGGACCTCTGCCTTCAAAGAGGCCTTGGCCGCGGCGTTGTTGGCGGCCACCATCAGCTGCTCGATCATCTCCTCCGAGGCGCCCTGGGTTCTGGGCTGAATGTCCACGCAAACCCCGTCCTCGTTCAGAATGAATTTGGTCTCGTCGCTGGTCAGGTCCATCTGGCCCCGGCCCTTGCCGTTGCGGCCCAGAATATCCGCCAGCTCCTTGGCGGTGGTCAGGCTGTCCATCACAGGGGCGTACTTGTCTATGATGTCCTGGCCGGCAGTGCCGGCGATGATCTCGTTTACCTCGCTGTACACGCCCCGGACCTTGGAATTGATTACGGTTTTTTCAAAACGCCAGCCGATCATATTACCCTCAAGGTCAAAATCCATCAGGGCCGAAAAGGTGAGCTTCTCCGTGCCCGCGTTCAGGCTGCACACCCCGTTGGAAAGGGCCTCTGGCAGCATGGGGATAACCCGGTCGGCAAAATATACCGAGGTGCCCCGGAGAAAGGCCTCGCTGTCAATGGGCGTGCCCGCCTTTACATAGTGGGACACATCGGCAATGTGCACCCCCAGGGTATAGCCGTCCACGGTTTTGTGGGCGGACACCGCGTCGTCCAGGTCCTTGGCGTCGGCGCTGTCAATGGTAAAGATGGGCTCGTCCCGCAGGTCCAGCCGCTGGGCAATGTCCTCCGGAGTGACTGTCATGCGGCTGATTTTCTCCGCCTGCTCCATCACCTCAGGCGGGAACTGGGTGGGGATGCCGCAGCGCTCAATAATAGCGTCGGCGCACACCCGCGCCCGGTCGCCTGTGCCAAACACATACCGGACCTCTGCCTCCCGCCAGTCCCCTCTCTGGTCCTGCCGGGGGGTGATGAGCACCTTGTCCCCGTCCTTGGCCCCGCCGGTTTTGCCGGCTGGCACCTCCAGGTCAAAGCGGACCGGGCCGTCCGGGGTCACCCGGGCAATGGGCCCCTCCATGCGCATGGTGCCGGTGAGCTTCTGCTCCCCCCGCTCCACCACCCGCTTCACCCGGCCGCTGGGTCCCTTGTCCCGCTTGGTCAGGTCAGTCAGGATGATTTTGTCCCCCACAAAGGCCCCGTTCAGGTCCCGGCCGGGGATGAAAATGTCATCTCCCCGCTGGGGCCGGGCAAAGCCGAAACGCTCGGACAGGGAGACCAGAGTGGCCTCCACATCCCGGGAGAGAGGGGCCAGCTTGGCCCAGTGGTCCTTGTCTACCAGAACCTCGCCTTTTTCCTGCAGACTGTGCAGGGCCTGATAAAAGGCGTCCTTGTCCCGGATGCCCGCCTCCCGCTGCAGGGACTTGGAGGGCACGCCGTCCCCGCCGCAGCGTTTCAGGGCGGCGACAATGACAATTTCCTCCGGTGTGCTGGCGGCGCTGGGTAAATAGTAGGCGTCCGGGGCGGGCCCGCCGAAGCTCCGCCGTCTGCCTGATGTTCTGTCGTTTCTCAATATGGTCTCCTCCTTTTGAACTTCCGTCTGGCCGGTATGGGACAGGCCCGGCTCTTGTGTGTGGTTTTTGGGAATAAAAGGGAGCCTCCCCCGCCTATTCTACAGGCAGATTGTGCTGCTTCAAAAAAGAGAGCTTATCCCAATATCCTCTCTGAAAAAGAATCCTTTCATTCACAATCTGAAAAAAACGCAGCCGCGTAGGCCTAAGGGGTCCTTCCATTCCAGGATGGCCCATTGTCCATCTTCAAAAATATTTTCTACGATCGCCGTCATGTCCGCTGTGGAAAACTCCCGGGTAAACCTCTCCCGAATGGCCTCTTTCCCAACCACGGGGCTTTCCGCAACCTGATGGTTGATAGCGTCCTCATGATATAAGCTCACAATTTCTTCCACATCATGGCGGTTGAATGCGTCCACCCGCTTACACACAACTTCTTTTGGTCTAAGAGCCTATCCCGAAATGATCCGCACGCATCTTGCTTGCATATTTTCCGTCAGATAGCGGCCAAATTTCTTGACAGGCGTCAGCCTGCCTGCAAAATTTTGACGCCATCTGACGATCAATCTGACTGCGCAATCTGCGCACGTCTCATTCCGGGATAGGCTCTAAGCATAATAATCTCGGTTTCTTTTTTCTGACTGTTCCGGCTGTCCCTTACAGCCCGTTCACCAGCTCCTTGAAATGTCGCCCTCTGGCCTCAAACCCCGGGTACATGTCAAAAGACGCTGACGCCGGGGACAGGGACACCACGTCCCCGGGCTGGGCCGCATTCCGGGCCAGGGACACTGCTTCTTCCATGTCTTTGGCGTGGAGAATCTCCGGCAGGGCGCCGCCCTGGGCCTCTCTCACCGCCTGCTCGATCTTGGGCCCCGTATCCCCCATAAGCACAAGGGTTTTCACCCGCCCCCGAATGGCCGGCCCCAGAGGCTCGTAGGGAATGTGCTTGTCATAGCCCCCGGCAATGAGCACCAGGTTTTCTTTGTAAAAGGCCAGTGTGCCCGAGATGGTCCGGCTGGGAGAACTGGCGATGGAGTCGTTGTAGTATTTTACCCCGTCCAGCTCCCGCACCAGCTCCATCCGGTGCTCCACCCCGCCGAATTCCGCCGCCACCCGGCGGATATTCTCCGGGTCTACATCCCCCCAGGCCGCGGCGATGGCCGCCATGTAGTTCTCTACATTGTGCCAGCCGGGCAGCTTGATGTCCGCCACCTTCATCAGGGGTTCGCCGTGGACAAAGATGGTCTCCCCGTCGCAGAACACCCCCCGGGCGGGCTGCTCTCTGCGGCTGAACTTCCACAGGTCTCCCCGAACCTGTGGGGCAAAGCCGGCGGTAATCTCGTTGTCGCTGTTGAGCACGGTGCGGCTGAAGCCGTCCTGATGGAGAAAAATATTCTTCTTGGCGTCCACATACTCCGCCATGTCCTTGTGAATATCCAGATGGTTGGGGGCCAGGTTGGTCACCACTGCCACATCAGGGCTGCTGCGCATGGAGATGAGCTGAAAGCTGGACAGCTCCGCCACCGCCACATCGGTTGGGGCGATGGCGTCGATCTCCGGCAGCAGAGGCTTGCCGATGTTGCCCCCCAGGTGCACGGTCTTGCCCTGGGCCTTCAGGAATTCGGAGAGAATGGTGGTGGTGGTGGTCTTGCCGTCGCTGCCGGTGACAGCGTAGAGCTTGCAGGGGCACAGGGCAAAGAACACCTCCATCTCGCTGGTGACAGTCTGCCCCCGGCGGCGGGCCTCCTCCAGCTCCGGCAGATGGAAGGGCATGCCCGGGGTGCGGAAGACGACGTCCTCGGTTAGATTCTTCAGGTAGTCCTCTTCCAGAATCAGCTCAACCCCCAGAGCCCGGAGCCTTTCCCCGTTTTCCCCCAGCTGGGCAAGGCCGCGCCTGTCCCGGGCTGTCACCCGGGCCCCGTGGGCGGCGAACAGTTCCATCAGCGGCAGGTGGCTGCGGCCAATGCCGCAAAAGGCCACCCGCCTGCCTGCCAGACTCTGGTAAAACAGCTGCTTTGACATGCTCATTGTCTTTTCACTCCTTCTTGCCGCTGTAGGTACTGTACAGGTGGTAATAGACGCCCCGCTTCTCCATTAGCTCCTGGTGGGTGCCCTTCTCCTCAATGCCCTTTTCCGTCAGCACCAGAATCACTGTGGCCCCCTGGATGGTGGACAGCCGGTGGGCAATGGTAAAGGTGGTGCGGCCCCGGGAGAGCTGCTCCAAAGAGGCCTGAACCAGCTTTTCGCTCTCGTTGTCCAGGGCGCTGGTGGCCTCGTCCAGAATCATAATGGGCGGGTTTTTCAAAAAGGCCCGGGCAATGCTGATGCGCTGCTTCTGCCCGCCGGAGAGCTTGACCCCCCGCTCGCCCACATAAGTATCATACCCGTTGACAAGCTCTGTAATAAACCCGTGGGCCCCGGCCTTTTTGGCGGCCTCCTCCACCTCCTGGCGGCTGGCCCCGGGCTTGCCGTACTGGATGTTCTCCAGCACCGTGCCGGAGAACAGGTACACATCCTGCTGCACAAAGCCGATCTGCTCCCGCAGGGAGCGCAGGGTGACATTTTTGACGTCCTGCCCGTCAATGAGGATGCGTCCCTGGGTCAGGTTATAAAACCGGGGGATCAGGTTGCACAGGGTGGTTTTGCCGCTGCCCGAGGGGCCCACCAGGGCTACGTTCTGGCCGGGCTTCACGTCCAGGTTGATCTCAGAGAGCACCTGCCTGCCGTCGTCGGCATAGCTGAAGCCCACATGCTCAAAGTGTACGCCGCCCTCCTTGATTTGCAGGGGCTTTGACCCGGGCTCGTCAAAGATGTCCACCTCTGCGTCCATAATCTGAAAGAAGCGCTCAATCCCCGTCATGCCCTGCTGAAACTGCTCGGCAAACTGCACCAGTTGGCGGATGGAGGTGATCAGCGTGCCCACATACAGCATGTAGGCCACCAGGTCGGCAGGCTGCACGCCGCCCCTCATCATGAAGATAGCCCCCGCCAGCAGCACCAGAAAGTGCATGAGCCCGTCAAACATGCGGTTGGTGGCCTCAAAGCCGCCCATCAGGTAATAGCGGCCCCGCTTGATGTTGAAAAACTTTTTGTTGCCAGCCTCAAACTTCTCTGTTTCCAGGCCCTCGTTGGCAAAGGACTTGACCACCCGCACACCCAGTAGGCTGTCCTCCACCTGGGCGTTGATTTCGCCAATCTGGGCCCGCTGCTGCCGGAACTGGCTGCGCATTTTCATGTTGAACCAGGCCGCGGCCAGCACCATAAAGGGCACCACCGAGAAGACGATGAGAGTGAGGGGCACATTCACCCCGCAGAGAATAATGAAAGCGCCCACAATTTTGGTGACGGACATGAAGATTTCCTCAGGGCAGTGGTGGGCGAACTCTGTCACGTCAAACAGGTCTGAGGTAATGCGGGACATAATTTGTCCCACCTTCGTGTTGTCAAAATAGTGAAAGCTGAGCTTTTGCAGGTGGGCAAACAGGTCGGTGCGCATGTCGGTCTCCATTCTGGCGCCCATAATGTGGCCGATGGAGGCCCGGAAGAAGGTGGCCCCCGCGTCTACCAGGCAGAGGAACAGGTAGAGCGCGCCGATTTTCAGCACAAGGCTCAGGGTGAGAGAGGCCAGGTTGTTGATGCCCATGTCAGTGACATAGCGCACCAGCAGGGGCAGGGTGAGCTCGCACACGGTGGTGAGAGCCGCGCAGAACAGGTCGAAGACCAGCACCCACACATATTTTTTGAAATAGGGCAGGAACCTGCGCACCAGGCCCCTGCGTTTTGCGGACTGTGCCGCGGGCTGTTCCATTGTCATTCTCCTTTTCCCAATGAAATGTGAAAATTATAATCCCATTTATTGTAACACAACCGGGAGGAGAATGCAAAGGGAAAAAGGGAGGGAAGCGCGGGAAAAGCTGGGCAGTCCGGGCGGGTCAGGCTCCGGCAGATTTTTAGTTTCCTTTCTCGAACGGGATGCGAGGAGAGCCTTTCTGCATCTGAGAGCCGCAAACAGAGCGCTCGCCCTCTTGCTCCGCAGCTGCCAGGGCCGCGTCTGCGTTCGCGGCCTTCCAGCCGGCAGCAGAAAGAGGCCTTACCCGTCCAGCTCCGCAGCCTCCGCCAGCGCCTCCACCAGGTCCCCGCGGATGACCAGGTCTGCCGCTCCGTCATAGGGCGTGGGGTCCCGGTTCACGATTACCAGCCGCGCCCCCTCCTGCAAATACCGCACCAGCCCCGCCACCGGGTACACCACCAGGGATGTGCCTGCCACCAGCATCAGCTCCGCCCTCTCCGCATAGGCGATGGCCCGGCGCAGGTCCTCCTGGTTCAGCATCTCCCCATACAGGACCACGTCCGGCTTCAGCTGGCCGCCGCAGCTGCAACAGGGAATGCCCTCGCACTCCATCACATACCGCATGTTGTAGACATGTCCGCATTTTTGACAGAGATACCGGTCCTCGTTGCCGTGCAGCTCAATGACGTTTTTGCTCCCGGCCATCTGGTGCAGGCCGTCAATATTCTGGGTGACCACTGCCTCCAGCAGGCCCTCCCGCTCCAGCTTGGCCAGAGCGTAATGGGCCCGGTTGGGCTTGGCGTCCGGGTACAGCATTACGTTGCGGAGAAAGTCGTAAAAGGCAGCGGTGTGCCGCTGGTAATAGTCGTGGGACAGCATCTCTTCGTAGGAGACGCCCCGCTTTTTCTCCATGTAGAGCCCGTGGGCGCTGCGGAAGTCCGGGATGCCGCTGGCTGTGGACAGTCCCGCGCCCCCCAAAAAGACATTGTGCCTGCATTCCCGCAGCCATTGGCTCAGCCTTTGGGTGTCTGTCATAAAACCGCCTCCTCTGTTTTTTGCAGCTGCTCCGGTCCTTCCGGCTCCGCCGCCCCTGCCCGGTAGGCGTCCAGAATGAGGGCGTCCAGCTCCGCCATGGTGCACAGGCCTCCGGCCCGCCGCCGCAGCTCTGCCGCGCCCCGAATCCCCTTCAGATACCAGGCCACATGCTTGCGGGCCTCCCGCATGGCCCGGGGCTCTCCCTTTTCCTGGCACATCAGCTCCATGTGGCGGCGCAGGGTCACCAGCCGCTGGGCCAGACCCGGGGGCGGCAGCAGAGCCTCTTCTCCCAGCCAGGCGTTGACCTGCTGAAACACCCAGGGGTTGCCCAGGGCGCCCCGGCCTACCATCACCAGGTCGCAGCCGGTTTCTGCCAGCAGGGCCCCGGCGGCAGGGCCGTCTGTCACATCGCCGTTGCCAATGACCGGGATGTCCACCGCCTCCTTCACCGCCCGGATCACGCCCCAGTCCGCCCGGCCCTGGTAGAGCTGGTCCCGGGTGCGCCCGTGAACGCAGACCGCGTCCGCCCCGGCCTGCTGGCAGATTTTTGCGGTCTCCGGAGCGTTCACATGGTCCCGGTCCCAACCGGCCCGCAGCTTTACGGTCACCGGCAGGCCGCAGGCGGCTTTTATGGCGGCGACAATCTCCCCGCACCGCTCTGGAGTCTTCATCAGGGCGCTGCCCGCCCCGCCCCCGGTAATTTTGGGCATAGGGCAGCCCATGTTGACGTCAATGCCCGCCGGACCCAGCCGGGCCAGTCTTGCCGCGGCCCGGGCCATCACCTCGGGCTCGCTGCCGAAAATTTGCAGAAACACCGGCCCCTCGTCAAAGGAGAGGTCTGCCAGGGCGGCGGTCTTCCGGTCGTCGAACTCCATGGCCTTTGCGCTGATCATCTCGCTGACCGTATAGGCTGCGCCGAAATTCCGGCACACCCGGCGAAAGGCTCCGTCAGTAACCCCGGCCATAGGGGCCAGAGCGGCGGGCCCGGCAATTTCAAGGCTCCCGATCTTCACTGCGCACCCTCCTTTCCTCCGGACCCGGCGGGCCGCTGGTTCTGCTCGTCCAGAGTCAGCCCATAGCTGGGGAGAAATTCCCGCATAAAGTATTCCGCCTCCGGCAGGTTCATTTCCTTCAGGGCCCGCCAGGTGCTCTCCTCCGCCTCCCGAAAGTCCTGGTTGCCGCTGAGCCGCTCCTCCATGCATTTGATCACCGCCGAGATCCGGTCCGCAGCCTTTACCAGGGGCAGCAGCTCCTGGTCTCCTGGGGCGGAGAGGGTCATCAGCTCCCGGTAGGCGGGGCGCAGCTCAAGGGGCAGCATGGACACCAGCCGCTCCACGGCCATGGACTCCACCTCTCCATAGGCGGCGCGGATGTCCGGAGAGTAATATTTCACCGGCGTGGGCAGGTCCCCGGTGATGATCTCTCCCGCGTCATGGAGCAGGGCCAGCGCAGCCGCCCGCTCGGGGTTTGCTTTGCGCCCGAATTTCGTGTTGCCGATCACCGCCAGGGCATGAGCCACAATGGCGGTCTCCAAGGAGTGCTCGCTGAGGTTTTCATGCCGGGTATTGCGCATCAGGCCCCAGCGGTTGATATATTTCATGCGGGAGAGCATGGCAAAAAAGTGGTACATGCCTAGCCCTCCCACACCGTTTGATTATGACCGGCCAACGCCGCCTGCATAGTGCAAAACCGGGTGGGGGGATGTATTTTTTGTGGGTGCATTTCAAAACGCTCCTTCTGGTTTATGGTAAAAGTCCCAGCCTGCCCAAGCGCGGGAGGATAAGATTTTTTGGGGGCATGACGCCTGCAATCGCAAAGAGAAGCGGCTTCCGCCGCAAGGCTGGCGTCTGTGGTTGTCAAAGTACATTATACCACAAATCTTTATGGAGAAGTCCGGCGCTGTAACTTGGCATCGCCAAGTCATGCGCAGCAAAAGAGAAGCGCTTCGCGCTTCTGGGCTTCTCCTTGTGCTCACCAGAGCACATTATACCACATTCTTCCTCCGAGCGAAAGGGAAAACCAGCAAAAAACACTTTATTCCCACTGTGTTTTGTGCTATACTTGTTCCAAGTACCACCCAAATCCTTCCATTCGAGGTCAAACAGCATGGCAAATACACAGCAAAAACGCTCCTGGCGTGAAAATTACTTTCTCAAGTCCTTTGCCCTGGGCCTGGGCCTGTCCTTCCTCATTTTTCTTCCCTTCCTTTTGGTGGACGGAGGCCGCTTTTTGTTCTATGGCGACTTCAATGTGCAGCAGGTCCCCTTCTACCGCCTGGCCCATGACGCGGTGCGGGAGGGCCGTTTGGGCTGGAACCAGCACACGGACCTGGGGGCCAACTTCATTGGCTCCTACTCCTTCTATCTGCTGGGCAGCCCTTTCTTCTGGCTCACCATCCCCTTCCCCTCCCAGTGGCTGCAGTTTCTCATGGGGCCCCTGCTCATCCTGAAATTTGCCTGCGCCTCGCTGACAGGCTATATTTACATCCACCGCTACACCAAGTCGCCGGACACGGCCCTGATCGGCGCGGTGCTGTACGCTTTCTCGGGCTTTTCGGTGTACAATGTGTTCTTCAACCATTTTCACGAGGCCATTGTCTTCTTCCCCCTTCTGCTGGCCGCGCTGGACGAGTACATGGAGAACCGCCGCCGGGGCCTGTTCGCCCTGGCTGTGTTTGCCTGCTGTCTGGTGAACTACTACTTTTTTGTGGGACAGGTCACCTTCTGCCTGGTCTATTTCTTCCTGCGGCTGATTTGCGGCAGCTGGAAGACCTCCTGGAAGGACTTTTTCCTGCTGGCCCTGGAGGCGGTGATCGGGGTGGGGCTCAGCTGTGTGCTGCTGGCGCCCTCGGTGCTGGCAGTGGTGCAGAACAACCGGGTGGACAACATGATCAACGGCTGGAACGCGGTGCTGTATAACCGCAACCAGCGGTATCTGCACATTATCGAGTGCTTCTTCTTCCCGCCCGACCTGCCTGCCCGGCCCAATTTTACCCCCGATTCCGAGTCCAAGTGGTCCTCCCTGGGGGCCTGGCTGCCCTTGTTCGGCATGACGGGGGTTATCGGCTGGCTGCAGCTGCGGCGCAAGCACTGGCTGAAAAAAATGCTGTGGGTGCTGTTCGCCATGGCCCTGGTGCCCTTTCTCAACGCCTCCTTCCAGCTGATGAACTCCGCCTTTTACGCCCGCTGGTATTACATGCTCACCCTGATGATGGCCCTGGCCACGGTGATGGCCCTGGAGAACGAAAGGGTGGACTGGCGGCGGTCCATTCTGTGGTGCTTTGTCATCACCTGCGCCATTGCTTTGGTGGTGGGCTTTATGCCGGTAAAGGAGACAGTGGACGGCAAGGAGTTCTGGAGCATGGGCCTGGAGGACTACCCCACCCGCTTCTGGACCTATGTGGCCATCTCGCTCATCTGCCTGGGGCTGGTGGTGTACCTGTTCACCTTCCGCCGGGAGAGCCGGGAGGCCTTCAAGCGGGGGACCATGTGGAGCCTTTCACTGGTGGCGGTGCTCTATTCCATCTTCTTCATCGCCATTGGCAAAACCCAGAGCGACTATACCTGGGACCACATCATTCCCTATGAGCTCAACGGCGGGGCAAATGTGCCCATCAGCGACCTGCAGAGCTGCCGCTCAGACTTTTATGAGTCTATGGACAACGCCGCCATGTTCTGGCAGATTCCCAGCATTCAGGCCTTTCACAGCATTGTGCCCGGCTCGGTGATGGACTTTTACGACTCCATTGGCGTGCAGCGGGACGTGGGCTCACGGCCCAAGGTAAGCCACTATCCCATTCGGGGGCTGCTGTCGGTGCGGTGGCTGTTTGACGAGGACCATGACTCTGAATTTTTTGCTGGGGCAGACCTGGACGAGCCCGCTATGCCCGGCTGGGGCTACTATGGCAATGCCAATGGGTATGATATCTGGGAAAACCAGTACTACATCCCCATGGGCTTTACCTATGAGTATTACCAGACCCGCTCAGAGTATGACGGCCGCACCGAGGGCAGCGACACCAGCGCCGGCACCCGGGAGCTCTCCATGCTGCGGGCCATTGTGGTGGAGAATGAGGACGTGCAGAAGGTGCAGAGCGTGCTTCAGCCTCTGCCGGATACCTGGCAGAGCTTTACCGAAGAGGACTATCTGGCGGACTGCCAGCAGCGGGCCCAGGGGGCCTGCTCCTCCTTTACCTACACAAGCACAGGCTTTACCGCCCAGATCGATGCGCCGGGAGACAGACTGGTGTTCTTCAGCGTACCCTGGGAGCCGGGATGGAGCGCCTCTGTCAATGGACAGGACACGGAGATCCTTCGGGTGAACGTGGGCTTTATGGCTGTGCTGGTCCCTGCCGGGGAGAGCGTGCAGATCGAATTTACCTATTCCACCCCAGGCCTGGGCACAGGCGTCCTGATCACCCTGCTGTCTCTGATGGGGCTGGTGGGCTACCTTACTCTGGCCCGGCGGCTGAAAAGGACCGGCCCTGAGGGGCCCCGGCCTCCCCGGCTTATGCGGGCGGAGCGCTTTGGGGCCTACGCGAAAAGGAGGGGGGCTGCTTTCCGCCGGGGCGGGCCGATCCGGGTCCGGCAGAGGACCCAGGCTGCCCTGCCCCCGCCGGACGCCCCGCTGCCTGCCCCCAGAAGGGCCCCGGCCATGCCCCCTGAGCCCAGGGTGGAGGCTCCTCCGCCCTCTGCCCCGGAGCCCCCTAAGATTACGGAGATGGTGGCCGAGGGGGAGAGGGAGAACACCCCTGCCACTGTGGCTGAGGTGGACGCCCCCATGAGGGAGGGCATCCCTGTGAAGGAGGAAGCCAAGTCCTGGGCCAGAGACTGGGGCGGTATGCAGCCCCGGCCCTGGCCCCAGCGGTCTGGAGAAGGAGAAACGCCGGAACAGAAGTCAGAAGCAAAGGAGAATGCGGAATGAACCGAGAACAAAACCCCACCGTGTACCTGGTGATCCCCTGCTATAACGAGGAGGAGGTGCTGCCTGAGACTGTCGGCCGCTTGACCCAAAAGCTGGACGCCATGCGCGCTGCCGGCCTTGCCAACGAGCACAGCCGTATGCTGCTGGTGGACGACGGCAGCAAGGACAGAACCTGGGAGCTGATTGCCCGCCTGAACAGCGAGAACCCCTATGTGGAGGGGGTAAAGCTGGCCCACAACCGGGGCCACCAGAACGCCCTGCTCTGCGGCCTGATGACCGCCATGCCTCTGTGCGACTGCGCCATCAGCCTGGACGCGGACCTGCAGGACGATGTGGACGCTCTGGACCAGTTTGTCCAGAAATATAAAGAGGGCTGCGACGTGGTGTATGGAGTGCGCAACAAACGGGAGACAGACACCTGGTTCAAGCGCACCACTGCCGAGGGCTTCTATAAGGTGATGAAGCTTTTGGGGGTAGACGTGGTGTTTAACCACGCCGACTACCGGCTGATGAGCCGCCGGGCTCTGGAGGGCCTCGCGGAGTATAAGGAGGTCAACCTGTTTTTGCGGGGCATGGTGCCCCTCATCGGCTACCGCAGCGACTATGTGTACTACGACCGGCACGAGCGTTTTGCGGGAGAGTCCAAGTACCCCCTGAAAAAGATGATCTCCTTTGCCCTGGACGGCATCAGCAGCTTCAGCGTAAAGCCTTTGAAGCTCATCTCCAACTTTGGCATTCTGGTGTCGGTGCTCAGCGTGGTGGGGCTGCTGTATGCGCTTGTCTCCTACTTCATGGGGCTGACGGTGTCCGGGTGGACGGCGATTGTGTGCTCGATCTGGCTGCTGGGTGGGCTGCAGATGCTGTGCCTGGGTGTTGTGGGGGGCTATATTGGGAAGATATACAGCGAGGTCAAGGCGCGGCCGCGGTATCGGGTGGAGGCGTTTTTGAAGAACGGCGGCAAAGAAGAGGACAAATAGCAGCTCAATCGCGGGCAAAAAAGCCAAAGCGAAGCACTGCAAACGAGCGCGAATAAAAAGTTTCGTCCACCTTTACAAAGGTGGCAGAGCGCGAGACAGCGTCTCGCGACCTTGACCTTAAAAAGGCGGCGCAGTAAACAAAGGCGCGAGGTAGTGCTTTGCCTCAAAAATCTCAGTTCAGAACGGGGTAAGGCTGCGCCACCGTACTTAAGCGCGGTCGACCAAGGGGAGACCAGCGGCCCTCTCGCTGCCGGAACCCCCAGACAAAACAGCTTGCTGATATACCTGCCAAGAGAAGCCAAACCAAAAAGCATTCTTGCAAAAAAGCGGACCGCCCTATCTCTATAAGGAGATAAGGCGGCCCGCTCTATTTTTCGCCCTCATCGCTGATCTCAATCAGCTCCTCAATGCCGCAGTCCAGCACTGTGCAGATGCGTAGCAGAATGTAGCTGTCATACCGCACCACCTTGTTTTTGTAGTAGTTGTCAACAATGTGGTACTGTATCCCTGTTCGCTTTGCCAGCTCATAGCGGGTCATGGCCTTCTGTTCCAGCAGCCGGTCCAGGGCAATTCGTATGGTCTTCATTTTCTTCACCTCTTATTAAAAACAATAAAAGGGATATCCCCTCCTTGACAATCTATCTATTTAGATATATACTTAAATAAACATATTGAGAGGAGGGTCGAAATGGAGACGGACGTATCGAGGCCGTTTTGGGTAAGCAAGAAGCTCTGGGTTTTCGCGGTTTTGTATATTCTCAACGTTATAACAGCCCGTGCTGTTCCGTACTATCAATGGGTAGCGGCTGGGCAGAAATACGCGGAAACAGCCGAACAGTTGGATAAAGCGCGGCAGAACCTGACTGTTCTGGAGGGTTGGATTGAGGACGCGGGGCAGGAGCTTGCCCAGGCACAGGACAGGCTGTCGCAGGCAAAGCAAGGAGGATGGACATGAAACCAATCAACCTAATGGAACAGAAAAAGAAGTGGTACCACCCGGTCAATATTCTTTGGGGCGTTGCAGTGGTTATTCTTTCTTCTTTTATCGTCCGCAATGTGTTCAACATGGCGGCGTACCCGTCGCAGATCAAAGAGGCAGAGGCCCAGACCAGCTCGCTGGCGGCTGAGCTGCTAGAGACTCAGTCGCAAATCTCCGACCGGGAAAAGGAGCTGGACCAGCTGACGCTTCAAATCAGTAACTGCCAGGCGGAAATAGAGGCGCTGCCCACTCCCACGCCAGTTCCCACGCCCAGTCCTACGCCTGCGCCCACTATGAACCCGGAGGAGTATGACGCCACAGTCACCTATGAGCAGCTGTTCCGCAATCCCCAGGACTACGCCGGTGGAAAGCTGTGCTTTTTTGGCGAGGTGGGGTATGTGGGAAGCGATGCTTTTGAGGGAGACTATTTTTCCCTTTCTATCAACGGAATGTCGGGGACCTCGATCGAGGTTTTTTACGATGGCTCCAGCGGCCGGGTTTTGCGCGGAGACATTGTGAAGGTGTACGGCAAAGTGGTGAATGCCCACACCAACAGCCCTGGGCTGCGGGCTGAGTGGATTTACTACCCCGACCAGGAGGAGACCATAGACGCTTTTGTAGACGGTGTCTATGGAGACAACCCCAACAGCGACCAGCTGCGGGAGGGCTTGAAAAGCTGGAGCCAGGGGATAGAAGACCTGCAAAACCAGCTGGCAGGAGGATAAACCCGCTTCTGCGGGAGGCTATGAAATGTGAAAAAAAGGAAGCTGCCGGCCAGTGTGTGCGCTGACCGGCGGCTTCCTTTTTTTCAGGGACTTCAAAGAGGGATGGAGGCGCTTCAAAACATTTTTTATAGTTTCTATTTATAGCTATTTACTTTTAGCTTAAATTATGGTATAAGTTTATTGATGAAGAAGTAAGAGGTTCCGGAATATCCCGGGGAAAGGGGGATATATGTCATACACGCTCTACGACAAGAAGGTCATTGAGATTCTGGCGCTGTCCTTGCTGCTGCAACAGGGCGAGCAGTATGCCTACAGCATTATGAAGCAGATCAAGGCCCTCAGCGGCGGCGCTGTCTCTGTGGTGAACGGCTCGCTGTATCCGGTTCTCTATAGCCTCAAGGACAGGGGCTGCCTGACAGACCGCACCGTGGCTGTGGGCAAAAGCCGGAAGATGAACCGGGTCTACTACAATATGACTCCGGCGGGTGTGGAGTATCTGCAGACCCTGCTGGCCGAGCGGGAGCTGATTCAGAGCAGCATAGAGAGGATACGCCAAAGCGCGGCCCAGGGGGTCAAGCCCTAGAGTCTGTTTTAAAACCAAAGGGACACGGCTTTTTGGCTGAAAGATGGATGGCTTCAGAGAAAAGGCCAGCTCCCGAGGTTTTAAAACAGGCTCTAGCGGCTGTGCCGGGCACAGTAGGGGGGCTCAGCCAAGCGGCGCCTGTCTCGGGCCCAGAGATGGGCCAAGCAAACCGACTCTGCTATGAAAGGAGTGATCCTGTTGACCAAAGAGGAATTGCGTCAGGCTTTTCAGCTCTGGTGCGGCTGCGCCCCTCTGCCTCCCTCGGCAAAGCTTCCGGCGGTTCCCATTGCCGAGCTGGACGTCTCTGAGAACAGCAGCCAGCTGGTCAGCCATCTCTATTTTCTCGTTCCGGACGTCTCCTCCGGTTCTCCGCGGTATTTCTTCTTTTTTGAAGAAAACACCTTTGTGAAGGACGCCATGGGTGATTTGAGCCTCATCCACTCTACCATCCATCCCCTCACAACCTGAGCCCGCATCCCCTCGGAAGGCCGGCCCCCAGCGGGGCTGGCCTTTGCCTCTTTTTGCGGGGGAGTGTCCCATTCGCAGATTTTATATAGAGGTCCAGTCTAGGTCTCCGTTCCGGGAACTCCGGATAAATGGGCAATTACAGGGAACTGCCCCTGTAAATCAGTCCCGTTATAAAATGCGCAAAAGGACACTCCCTTTTTGCGGGTTTTGGTTGCGCATACTCCGCGTTTGTGGTATGATGTGTTTTAACCAGCCCACGGCGTTTTGCCGGAAAAGGAAAGGATGCGATCCCATGACACAGAAGCGGTATGCCAGCCCTGGTGATTTTCTCCGGGACAATGAAAGCTTTTTGACGCGGTATGAGATTTCTGCTCAGCTGAACAGAGGCAACGCCCAGGCACACCGGGAGGCATCCTGCTCGCCGGAGCTCCTTTTCGGGCGCTATGAGCAGGAGGGGCGGACCGTGCTGATCTTTGGCAATACGGCCCCCTGGAACCTTTGTCTGAACGCTCCGGAGGGAATGGAGGCGCTTTCCGCCCAGGCTGCGGCAGAGCTGGCGGACTGGCTGAAGGAGCAGAGGGTCCCCATTGCCGGGGTATCAGGCCGGGATTGGCTGTGCCAGCGGTTTATGGAGGCCTATGGAGGCCGCTTTGTCCAGCGCTCGGCCATGGACATTATGATGCTTACCCGGTTGATAGAGCCCCCGGCGGCGCCCGGCGTGGTCCGTCCGGCGGAGGAGAAGGACCTGGAGGTGCTGGTCCGGTGGGTCTGCGCCTTTTACCAGGAGGCCCTTCATGAGGAGGCGGACCCGGAGACTGTCCGCCAGCGCAACCAGGAGCGGGTGCGAAAGGGGGAGATCCGGGTATTGGAGAGCCCTCAGGGGGAGCTGCTCTCTATGGCCCACACCTCTCGGGAGACGGAGCGGGGCATCTCTGTCAGCGGGGTGTATACGCCGCCGGAGCACAGGGGGAAGGGCTGCTGCCAGGCCACCGTGGGCAGCCTTTGCCGGGAGCTGCTGGCTGGAGGCAAGGACTATTGCACCCTGTTTGTGGACAGGAGAAATCCCATCTCCAACCGGGTGTACCGGAAGATCGGCTTTGAGGTGTTGGAGGACAGCAGCGAGTACAAGCTGGTGAACGAAGAATAAGAGCCTATCCCGAAATGATCCGCACGCATCTTGCTTGCATATTTTTCGTCATATAGCGGCCAAATTTCTTGACAGGCGTCAGCCTGCCTGCAAAATTTTGACGCCATCTGACGATCAATCTGACTGCGCAATCTGCCCACGTCTCATTCCGGGATAGGCTCTAAGTTTTTGTGTGGCAGTGTCCAGGCCTGCTTGAAAAATCCATAACCCGGTCTTTTTGCCCAGAAGAGGCCGCTTTCTGCGTCGAACATTCTCGTGAACTCCTCTTTTTTCAAACAGGCCCTGAGCAGTAAGCGGCGTGTTTGGGGCTTATGGGCGTTCTGTTTTTGCGCCTTTGGGACTATGTGGCGTCTATCTTCTGCCCTGTGTGCCGGTGTGCCTTTGCATGTTGAAAAGGACCCCTCTGCTTTGTCCGCAGAGAGGCCCTTCTTCTCTTGTATGTCAGCTGGCCAGCAGCAAAATGCCGCTGTCTTCCCCTGTGTCCCCTAAAATGGCGTCCGCGTGGTGCTGGGTGAGCTTTCCCCTCTCCACCATCAGCTCTACCACCTGCCGCTGGCGTTGCTGGGCCAGGTCCGGGTTCACGTTCAGGTCATATACCGAGGGCGCGTTGGGGATGCCTGCCAGCAGGGTGCACTCCCAGTCGCTCATGTCTCCGGGCTCCTTGTCAAAATAGGTCCGGCTGGCGTCCCCCACCGAGTAGCAGCCGCTGCCAAAGTAAATGCTGTTCACATACAGCTCCAGAAGCTCCTCTTTGGAGAAGTCGTTTTCCAGCTTCCACGCCATAAAGACCTCCGCAGCCTTGCGGGTCAGCTCCTTCTCCTGGGTAAAGTACAGGTTCTTCGCCAGCTGCTGGGTGATGGTGCTGCCTCCCTCCGCAAAGGAGAGGGTGCGCAGGTCATTGAACAACGCCCGGCCCAGAGCAGCCAGATCGATTCCGTTGTGGCTGTAGAAACGGTGGTCCTCCGCAGCGACCACCGCGTCCAGATAGGTGTCCGGCAGGTCGGAAAGAGGGGTAAAGCCCTCCTGGCTCCGAATCTCCCGGGCGGCCTGACTGGTGGGCAGGTTTTCCAGGGCGGCGGTATACAGCCAGTAGCCCCGCAGGGCCACCCAGCCGCCTGCCAGCAGGCACAGGGTAAAAAGGGTTAAAAACACATTGCGCACAGCCAGAATAGCAAATCTCTTTTTGCTGACGGTTTTTTTCACTGTTATCGCTCCCTTGTTGTTTACTGACATCATGATAACAGCGCTTTCTTACGAACTCCTTACGGGAATTCTTTAGAATCCCTGTCAGGGTCTTACAGTCCTGTAAGCTTCACCGGTTCAGCAGAAACAGCCCTGCCTTTTTGCCTGAGACCAGCAGGTTGTACCGGGCATTTAAGGTCAGCTGGGGCACAGCCTCAGCGGCAGAAAGAAGCTCATCCTTAGCGGCAGTGAGCACCACGACCCTGCCGCCTGGCTTCAGGGCCCGGGCAAGCTCTTGCAGCAACAGCCGGTAGAATTCCCCCAGCTCCATGCCCACCTGCTCGTAGAGCCCCCAGGGCGGGTCGGTGATCACCGCGTCCAGGGCCTCGGGCAGGGTTCGGGAGAGGGTAAGGGCATCCCTTTCCGCTATGTCTACATGGGGACGGTTCCCCAGCTTCTCCCGGGTGACGGCCAGGGGGGCGGGGGCATTGTCGCTGGCATACATGCGGGCAAAGGGGAAACGCTTGCAGCGCTGCAGAGGGATGGCTCCATAGCCGCAGAAGGGGTCCGCCACCACATCGGTGGGCTTGGGTGCGGTGAGCCAGCACATCATATACGCCAGCTCTGGGTGGAGCTCGCCCGGGTGCAGCACCTTGTCATAGGCCCGGTGGCGGCTGAGCCGCTGCAGGAACCAGGCCTGCCCGTTGTCCCGCACCAGGGCCCAGAACTCCTGGTCAGGCAGGCTCCGGTCCAGGCGCAGGCCGGTTCGGGCGGCAATCAGCTTCTCCGCCCCAGTCTTTGCGGCCTTTGACACAGAGACCAGCTGATTTTTGCAGGAGACCACCAGCCGGAAGGTTCTGGCCTTTCCCCGGCGCTTGGGGGGCCAGTCTATGGAAGCGGCGGGGAGGGCGCGGAGGAATTTTTCCAGGCCAGCAGGACTGGGGGGCGCGGAGGCGCGGAAAAGGACCCGGAAAATGTTGTGGAAGCAGAACAGGTTCAGGTCGCTGTAGGGCACGGCGGTAGAAAAGACAAGGGCGCCGGAAAAGCTGCCCTGCAGCGCCAGGTCGGGCAGACGCTGGCGGAGAATGGCAGCGGCCAGCTCCTCGGCGCCGGGGATGAGGGTGGCGAAGAAGGTGTTTGACATAGAGGCCTCCTGAGGGGTGATAGGGTCCATAGGCTTGCGTCTTATTTTTTACTGGCGGGACAGTGGAGGGGCCGGTTGGTTGGGAGGAAATTGCGGGGTTCTCCTACATGGCATGGGTGGCTTTGTGAAGCGAATGTCAAACTTCACGAGGCGAACGTCAGACTTTGCTGAGACAATGTCAGACTAACGACCCCAAGGCAAGAGCGCCCAGGGGTGTCTGTGACCTTGTCCTCCTTACCGAAGGGAACCGCAAAGACCATTTGAACGCTCTCATTGTCTGTCCCGGGGCTTGATTTTTTTTCTCTGGGGTTATATAATTATATATAACGTGTTTTCGAGAGGAGCTGCAATTTCTGTGAAAAAAATTCAGGAATCCGCCGAAAATTATCTGGAAACCATCCTTATTCTTCAGCAGCGGCGGGGCTATGTGCGCTCTGTGGACATTGCCGCCGAGATGGAATTCAGCAAGCCCAGCGTCAGCGTGGCCATGAAGCACCTGCGGGAGCGGGGCCACATTACTGTGGACAGGGACGGGCTCATCTCCCTGACCCCCCAGGGGCAGCAAATTGCCGAGGGCGTTTACGAACGCCACCTGCTGTTCACCCGCTGGCTCACCTCGCTGGGGGTGGACCCGGAGCTGGCCGCAGAGGACGCCTGCCGCATTGAGCATGTGATCAGCGAGGAGAGCTTCCGGGCTATTCAAAAGCATGTGGACGGATAGCTCTCCCTATTATAGCGCACTGCCGTCCCCTTTGCAACCGGGACGGAGCAAGCATATCATCCATTCAGGAGGTCGACGAAAATGAAACGAGTTCTTTCCATTCTGCTGGCTCTGTGCCTGGTGGTGGCCGCGCTTCCCGCCGGGGCCCTTGCCGCCGGCGCGCCCACCCAGCAGGAGGTCCAGGAGCGCATTATGGCCATGCAGCCCCAGTATCCTACCGGGACGCCCTGGTCCAACGCCGATTACTATGCCTGGAAGGGCGGGATCTACTCCGGAGGCTACGGCTGCGCCGGCCTTGCGTTTTTGCTCAGCGACGCCGCCTTTGGCAGCCTGCCCGCCAGAGTGGTCCGGCCTGTCCGCTTTGACCAGGTGAAGATTGGCGACATTCTGCGCATCAATGGCGATACCCACAGCGTCATCGTCACCGATAAGGCAGAGGACAGGGTGGTGCTTGCAGAGGGCAACTTTACCTATTTGGGCATGTACGACAATCAGCAGGTGGTCTACTGGGGACGGAGTCTTACTGCGGAAGAGGTAAACAACGCGGACTATATGCTCACCCGCTACCCGGATGACGCCGTCCCGGAGCCTACGCCAGAGCCCACGCCAGAGCCCACGCCTGAGCCTACGCCCGAACCCACATCAGAGCCCACGCCGGAGCCTACGCCCGAACCCACGTCTGAGCCTACGCCTGATCCCACTCCGGACCCTGTGCCTGATCCCACCTTCAGCCCTGAGCCGGGGGATTCTACGCCTGCGCCCAACCCTACTCCCGTCCCGGCTTTCCCGGATGTGCCTGTCAACAGCTGGTATACCGGCGCGGTGGAATATGTGGCAGACCGGGGCCTGATGGGCGACACAGGCACAGGGCGGTTTGAGCCCAATAAGCCCGTCACCCGGGGCCAGGTGGTCACCATTCTCTACAGCCTGGACGGCAAGCCATCTGTGGACAATACCATCCATTACCCTGACGTGAAGGGCGGCTACTATTATGACCCGGTCCGCTGGGCCTCGCTGAATGGCATTGTCAGCGGCTATGGCGACGGGCGATTTGGCCCCAACGACCGGGTCACCCGCCAGGACTTTGCCCTTATTCTTCGGAACTATGCCCGCTTCAAGGGCTATGATGTAAACGACTATGACAGCCTGACCGGCTTTGAAGACAGCGGAAGCATCTCCGGCTATGCCCGGCCCGCCCTGCAGTGGGCGGTGGGGGCGGAGCTGCTGGGAGGCTCCGGCGGCAGGCTGATGCCCAAGGGCACGACCAACCGGGCCCAGATGGCTGTCATCCTTAAGGCATTCTGCCAGAACATCGTTGGAATGGACTGAGTCCCAGCCAGTCCTGATGAATAAAGAACAGCCCTGCCCGCCTCCTGGTAACAGAGGCCGGGCAGGGCTGTTCTCATTTTCCTTTTCCCGCACATTTCCAGGCGCGCCCTATTTCAGGGACTCATATTTCTTTTTGGTGGCAAGGCCCCCCCGGATATGCCGCTGGGCCTTGTTCACCGCCAGCACATTCTTCACATCCCGATACAGCCCCCGGTCGATATATTTCAGCCGCTGGGATACGTCTTTATGTATGGTTGTCTGCAATCACTACGGTTTCTTCCAGACCTAAATCGCCTAGAAGCCGCAGGTAGATGTCCACGTTGCCATCCTTGTCCACTTCTATCTTCTGGATGACGCGCTTGAGCTGGGCGTTAGTGAGTTGGCGCACATCGGTGATGTCCTTGAGGGTCTTGAAGGTGTTTTGCAGGATGCTCTCCAGCTGGTCGCCCTTGGTAATATTGTAGCCGACGATTTTCAACTCGTTTTCGATGCGCTCGATTTCCTTCTTTGAGCCGCCTATCTTCTCGTTCAGCTCCTCCCGGCTGATAAGGTCGTCGGTGTACATATCCATGTATTTCTGGCGGGTCTTTTGGAGCTTAGCAAGTTGGGCGGTCAATTCCTTTTCATACTCCTGGTTATCATCCTTAGCGCGGTAAACCCGCTGGAACTCCTTGACAACATAGGGGATGATATTTTTCTTGGCCATCAGCACCTGGGCGAAGTATTCCTGCAAGGTGCCTATCAATTCGTCCTCGTCCACGGTGACGGCGTTGGGGCAGATATCCGCGCCTCGCCCGGTGTGGCCGGAGCAGACCCAGCGCACATAGGTGTTTTTGTAGGTGCGCACGGTGCGGTAGAAGGACCAGCCGCACTCCTTGCACTTGATGAGGGTGGAGAACAGGTGCTTGTTGCTCTGACGCTGGTGGTCGGTGCGGAAAGTCTTGTGGCGGGAGTCTAAGATTTCTTGGGCATACTGGAAAGTCTTGGGAGAGATGATTTGCAGCTCGGGACGATCCACCACGATCCAGTCATCCTCAGGCTTGTCCGCTCGCTGGCCGGTGAGGAAGTCGGAAACTTCCTGCTTGCCGTTGATGATTTTGCCGGTGTACAGCTCGTTGGTGATGATGCGGCAGATGGCGTTCTGGCTCCAGGAGCAGTTGCGTTTGGTGCGCAGGCCGCGCTCGTTGAGGGTGTTGGCAATTTTCGCCGCGCCCGCCCCTTCCTCAGTGTACATATGGAAGATTTGGCGGACAATGTCAGCCTCTGTTGGGTTAATTGCCAGATTAAAATAGTCCCCGGCGGTCTTATCATAGCCGTAGACGATGTTGGGGACCCGGCCTTTTTCAGCATTCATCTTCTTGCCGAACTTTACCCGCTTGGAGGTGTTGGCGCTCTCCTCTTGGGCCAGCGCGCCGAAGATAGTTAGCACGAACTCGCTGTTGCCCATGCTGGTCATGTTGGCAGTGAGGAACTGGGTCTCGATGCCCAGGGCTTTCAGCCTGCGGACGCTTTGGAGAAGGTCCACAGTGTTCCGGGCAAAGCGGCTGATGTCCTTAACCACAACCATGTCGAACAGATGGTGCTCGGCATCCGCCATCATCCGCAGGAACTCCTTGCGGTTCTTGATCTTTGTGCCGGAAATGCCCTCGTCAGCGTACAAGCGCACAAGCGCGTCGCCTGTGCGCTTGGTGTATTCTGAGAAGAATTCTTTCTGGGCTTCTAGGCTGTTAAGCTGGTCCTCCTTGTCGGTGGAGACGCGGCAGTAGGCAGCGATGTTCATGGGGCACCTCACTAATTGATTTAAAACGTTTTGTTACTACTGAGTTTACCACACTTCTTTCAGAAAAGCAATAAAAATATTGGCGGAGCCGTTTTTTCGGCCCCGCCATATTTAAGAATTTGTTTTGATAATCGATTCTAATTCTTTATGAAGCATGGGAATGTCTACCGATACGGTGTCCCACACGATTTGCATATTGACCCCGGAATAGCCATGCACAATCCGGTTGCGCATGCCGTAAATCTGCTGCCAGGGGATGGTTTTAATCTGCGCCTTTGCCTCGTCGCTCAGAGATTCCTTTGCAAGCTCGCCGATTTGCATCAGGTTGAAGACGGTAGCCTCCAAGCGCATGGCGTCGGATGAAAAATCTTCCAGCGTACGGCAATCGGCACAGTAGCGCATAATGCTTTCGATATGCCGAAGGATTTTTCTCAGCACCGCAAGATCCTTACTGCCCATAAATCGGCACCCCTGTCTGCCGTATCTCTGCATCAATTTGAGAGCCCTCCTCGATTTGTGAAACATCGATAAGGTCAACCGGTACGCTCAGTGTGGATGAAACACCTTCCAACAGGCCAAAGAACGCCAGCCCGCGCAGGCCGCTGTCAACCAGAATGTCCACGTCACTGCGGGGAGTGGCCTGTCCCTTTGCGTAGGAGCCGAACAGCACCGCTCGCCGCACGCCATAGCCAGCGAAAACCGGCTGGAGGATATTTTCGATTTCGTGGATGGAATAAACCTTTTGCATAAGGCCGCCCCCTTTCAAGACTATTGTACCGCATTGGCGGAAAAATAGCAAGAGAAAATCACATTGCCTTGGTAATGGCTTCATGTTCCGTTTCTTCCCCGGCCTGAACTTCTTGCGCCGCCTGTTGGACCGCGTTTTCAACCTTTGGGCGGTTCGATTCGAGGAAAACCTTTAGTATGTAGTTGGCCGTTTGGCTGTCGGGGTTGGGATTATGAAAACGGTAATTCAGCTTTTTTTTACTCAAATTGTTTGCCAGGCCTCCTTTGGATTCAGTTTCTCGATGGGAATATATATGAAAAGCGGCCCGGTGATAGCACCGAACCGCTGGGGTAAATTAATTGGAGTTGGGTATTATGCCGGCTGTCAGGCCAATGATTGCTTCCAATAGGCGGTCTTTGTCGTCAAAAATTCAGCAAATGCGTTCTCTCCATCGCAGGAAATGCCACTGACCATGCGCTGGCCGGTGGCATCATCCGCAACCTTTTTCTCCTGCAAGCAGTAGGAAATCACGCCTTTCATGGCACAAATTGATTGGCGGCTCTCCTGGATAAATTTTATGGTTGCCATCATCGACCTCCCCTATGCGCGGGAGCTGCTGGTAAAGCATCCGCTGGCCTTGTATGACTTCCATAAAGTCAGCGGAGTGGAACGCTCCCGCATTGATTTTCATGGTGATTTGGTTGATGTTGTTGCCGATGCGTTTCAGCTCAATCAGCAGAGGCTTGATGTTCTCGGCAACGTGAATCTCCGTGCGCAACGATGTTGCAACGAAAAAATCTGTAACGCTGAGTTGAGCCTTCTTTGCTTTCTTTTGAATCATTTCTTTCTCTGTTTTTGTCAGACAAATCGTCAGAGTTTCTGCTCATTTTCTGTTGTTCTGCATACCTTTCTAAAGTGGGTACGGGCTTCTGCCCGGTTCTTTTGTGCGGGGCGGACAGCCACGCGCTCTGCTTGCCCCAGCGGGAGGCCCTTACGGCCCTCCTCTGCCGGGAAATCCGGCCCCTTTGAACCTTGCCGCGAAACGGGGCCAGAATTGCCCCAAAACGCCCTTCCCAGGGCCTGGTGGTTCCTTTACCCGACTGCCGCCGTAAAACGCCAACACGGGCCTGCTGTGGCCTCACAGGGGCGCAAGTGCCGCTGACGGTGGGTTATGCTGGGTGAACGTTTTTTCTAGAGAATACAGGGATTCCGGTCTTGTCAGGGTCGCAAGGAACGGTAAATACGGCACTGTTCGAAGATGCGTCACTTGCGGTACTTACGCCCTTTGCAGAGACAAAGAAGACTTGCACCAGCCGCTGTCCATTACTTTTGCGGCTTTGGAAGAAGACACCCTTTCCCGGCTGAAACCTCATGTCCTGTAGGGTTTCGCCGTCGATGACGGTAAGCTTTTCGATGGGTTTTGGCATACACATCAGTCCTTTCGGTAAAATGGAAACGCTCCCAGCTTGAAAAAGTGGGAGCAGTATTCATATTTCAAAATGGAAAGGATTCTGGTATGATTTGGGCAAGAGGTGATTGCCATGCCACAGGTCAGGTATAAAATCTACTCACTTTCTGCTAGCGCCCTCATGGCCTATGCTCAGGGAGGTGCGGAGAGCGGCTATGCCTTTACTCTAAATGCTATAGCAACGGAGAAGTGCAAGGTACTTTCCTCGCTCCATGAGCAACAGGACTGCGCGCTGCTCTTTCAGACTATGTGTGTTCTGCGTGGAGACAACTACCAGCTACCGATGGAGGACACGCTCATCAGCGACCTGTCGGACGTGATTTGCTACGTAGATTTCAGCAATATCTTCGACCGGAATGCCGCGCAGAACCGTCATGCCGTTCGACAGAAGAAAGCAGAGAGTATGTTCCGGCCAGAGGGCATCGTGCTGGATTTTGGCGCTGGACCCTGTCGGTATCTGGCTTTCGAGCGCTCCAACAGCATGAGCCGCAAGGCGCAGATCTCTTTCGTGCGAGAGGACATTTACGAGCCGCTGCGCCGGAGGATCATGCTGGATATGAAGATCGGTTCTTGCCAGTTGAGCAAACTGTACGCCTATAATGGACTGATGCTCTCCGGCGGAACAAGGTTAGATGGGATTGAAATTGATAGACCCCATCGGGTGATTGTGATCGACAATGAAGAATCCAGTGTGTGGAACGTGCCGGTCATCACCGTCATTGATAAGTTCATGCCCCTGTTTCCAGCTTTTTGGCGGCAGGGACCGAGTCAAGAAAAAACGAGAACCTTTGATCAATTCAAAACGCTTTTATAAAAGCATTATCGCTGGGAATCACAGGTTTTTGAGAGGTATGCATAAATAAAATGAACTGGCATTATATATCAATACGCCAGTTCATTTCTAATTTACACGTACCGGATAGTAATTGGATGTATTGTGCTTACATAGCATTTTCCGCTTGTGAAAATAACATATCACATTATTTAGTAATTCCTGCCACGCTATATGGGAAGGCCATTTCACTCCATAACCCACAATAGAAGTTCTGTTTTGCTATCAGATAGCCTCGGCTTTATCCAAAAAGAAGAGCGCAGACCGGGTGTCCGCCGCGATCCGTCCAGGCACACGGTAGGAACAACCCAGGTCCCAGCCGTGAAGCTCCGCCAGGATTGTACACAGTTTATAGCTGGATATTTCCAACGGCCGCTTGCCATCATATACTTCCCGTGGGATCATATGCGAGGTAAAACCCCTTTTGCCATAAGGCTGGATCAGCAGGATCCGCCCATCCTTGGAGATAAGAAAGCGGATCCGTTCAGGACTGCCCATAGAGCGAAGGGCTTCCACAAAAATATGGATTCGGTTCGCTTTCAAATAAAAAGAGATGTATACGCCATTCATTTTGCCGTCTTTTTCTCTTTGGCCTTCCACTGCTCAGGGGCGCTGAAATCAAAGAGGAGCATGATCTTGTTCTCCACTGTCACAACGTGTCCCACGGCCCTGTAGACCCAGCTGGTATCCCAGCCCCATATCTCATAGATTTGTGAGGAGAACCGGACGGATTCCATGCGTCTTGGTGCGTACTCCTTAATGTTTTTGCGCCATATGATGCTGTCCTTGTCTTTGACGGTCACCGGGACGGCCAAAAGGCTTTTCTTCTGTGGATGTACCTCCAGGCGGATGCGCTCACAGCAGTTCAGCGCACTCAGCGCCTGCCTGTTGAAGGTTATCCCTGACCCCCAAATGGTGCAGGACGGTGAAGCGTAACTCTTGATATGGGAAAAGAGTTCTCCACTGACTACCTGGAATCCCTCGACCGAAATCGGTTCAACTTCGGACTGAAATGGATTTAGATTCATTTGTTTCCCTCCTAAACGCGGTCCGTGGTAATGTATCCATCCGCAAGGTTGATTTTATAGCTGTCTTCATGCCGTTCTGCCGGGATGCCGAAATATTCCCGCCACTCGCCGGGAAGATAGGACTTTCCCCTTTTTCCTCCCACAAACAGTTCAAAGTCGGTCAGCTTGAATAGAAACAGTACTTCCTTTTGATAGACGGCGGGATTCCCCATAATCTTATACCTGTACTCACTGTCCCAGCCCATCAGGTCGAATATTTTGGCGGCAAATATCCTGCAAAGCATATCCCGGTTCACAAGCTCCTTATCCCCGCCGCCTTTCGCCCAACGCAGGGCGTCCGGCGTTTCGGGCGGACAGGGCCGGATGATCAGCCGCTTTTGCTCCGGATGTATCAGCAGCTGTATGTGCGTTACCCCCGGAAACCGTCTGAGACAGGACATATTGAAACGGATGCGCGCCGGCCAGATGGTGAGCGCTGGTTCGCGGGTATGGGAGAACAGTTCCGCTTTTGTGACCTGGAACCCCGCCAGGTCCGGTACGATCTCTTCTTCCCCGTCAAGCATTGTTTGGCAGAATATCTGGTCCAGCTTATCCTGTGCCGGCATTTCCAACACCATCCTTCTTTTTGAGTTTGTCCGCCAACGCTTGAAGCTCGCAGCCGGTGGGCGTTCTATATTGCTCGACCCCCGGGGCAGGCACGCTGGGCCTGTCCGCTTGCCACGCTGCGCTTTGACCCATATAAAAGATGCCGTTCTCGCGGATGTGGTCATAGAACTCATCGCCAAAGCTGTATTCCCAGGCTTCCGGGTATAGCTCAGCGCGCCGCAAGCGGGCTCCGCTGGTTGGAGACAGCGGCACGGCAGACACCGCGTCTTCCAAATTATAAACAATAATCTGCTTGTGCTCCCGCTGCACCCATGTCCCCCGGACCTTATATAAGTAATTCGGGTCCCACTCCATCATGCGAAAGAGAGCCGTGCCAAAATGCTGGCAGCGCAAAATTTTTGCATACAAGGGCATATGCCCATCAGGGCGCCATTTGATGCAGTGTACGGCCCCTTTGTCACAGGGCCGTATGGCGATCTTCCGCTGGGAAGGATGCAGGAGCAGCTGGATATGGCCCACGTCGGAAAACGTCCTCACACAGAACAGGTTGAATATGATCTTGTCTATCCCGATCGTTACCGCCGGCCCCTCATATCGTGCCTGCGTAAACTGGCTCCTGACCACCTGATAGCCTTTGAGGTCGAACAGGGAAAAAGAACTTTTGAGCAGGCGGATCTCCCTGCTCGGCATGCTTACGCTGTTTGACAAGTCATAATACAGCCCGGGGTCGTCATTGATCCAATGGTGGTTAATGGGAACGAAACCGCGAAAGACGCCGTCGTCTATCACATGGAGGGGAGGCATTCCGCCGCGCATACTGTGCTTCCTGTTTTCAAGGAGGGCCTGCGCCATCTCGAATTTTTCCCTTGTAATGATTGCTTCGTGTTGCTCCCTGTAGTAATACTGATCCACGTCCTGGCGGTTCTTTTTGCGCTTGTGGTTAAACAGGTCGGAGGTAAAGGTCTTCCAGGTTAGGATATCGCCACAGTAGCGTTCGTTGGAAAGAATGTAGCCCACCGAACTGTTGCTCCAGCCGGTGTTTCCGGTTTTTGTCCCGCATCCAATATCCGTAAGAAAAGCGGCGATATCTGCCTGGGACCAGCCATACAGGTAAGCGTCAAAAATAAAGCGGACCACATTTGCCTCGGCCTCGTTGACGACCAGCGGGGCATGCTTGATGTAGCGGCCGGCGGCGTCCCGCTGCCTGTCATAACCAAGCAGAGGAGGGGCCAGCAGTTGGCAGTCCTTGAACCGTTGGGACAGGGACCAGATCATGGCTTCCCGCTTTTTGACGGATTCCTCCTGGGCGAAGGAGGCAAGAAAGGTGAGCATAAATTCGGAACTTTCTTCGATGGTATTCAGATTATCCGTTTCAAAAAATACCCCCACCGGCGGATCAAGGTTCTTGAGCCTACGGACCAGAGAGATACAGTCCACCAGGTTCCTGGCAAAGCGGGAGACGCTTTTTGTTACAATCAGGTCATATTCTCCCTTTTCACAGGCGGCGATCATGTCGTTAAACGCCGTGCGGTTTTTCAGCGAGACCCCGGAGATCCCCTCATCGGCGTAAATATGCCGCAAACTCCAGTTGGGCCGCTGGTCTGCCATCTGGCGGTAGTGGGCCTGCTGAAGCTCAAAGGAAGACATCTGCGCGTCGTTGTCGGTAGAAACGCGGCAATACGCGCATACACGGAAAAGCCGGTTCCTGAGAGTGGCTTTCGGTTTGGCGGGAATAAAGCGTTTCTCCCAGGTATCGTGATTCGGGGAACAGATGGGTTCAGGCATCGGGTATCCCCTCCTCCTGTAGCTGGCGAAGCTGTAGGTTCTTTTTCGACAGTGCGAAAGCAAGCTTATAGACCAGGGCTTTTTCCTCTCCGTTCAACGCAAGGGAGTCAAACCCGAGGGAATCCGTACGTCCCAAAAGATAGTCTGTGCTTACGCCAAACACATCTGCAATCCGCGAAAGCGTGTCCAACGAGGGCTGCCGGATGTTACTTTCGTAGGACGAGATGGTACTCCTGTCTACACCGATTAGGTTGGCTAGCTGGCTTTGGGCTAAATTTTTGGACTGCCGGAGATAACGGAACCGTTCTGGAAAGTCAAAGATCATTGCCTACACCACCTTGCTGATTATAAAGAATTATACCAGCAAACCTGTTACAGTGGGTAGCATCTGTGTGACAGTTTGTAACGTTTGGGCTTTTGGAGCAGCTTTTTGATGAGACTCGGCTTAACGGTAAAAAATCAAAACTCTCTGAATAGAATTGAATAATTGAGCTGAATGTACGGAAGCCGTGCTGTGAAAAGACAAGATTACCGCCCCCGCATGATCGACAAGACCCTACAAGAGTATCCATCCAGCTTCGGAGCCGTCTGTGTGGATGGGCAAAAATGGTGCGGCACAACCTGGACTTTTTCCTACCACAACGGTGCGGGGCGCAATGGCAAGCCGCGTATGCGGTCCATGTCTCTCTACAAATCCGGCGATTCCAGCAGGCAGCATTGTTGCCCAAGGGATATTTGAACGCTGTGGTTGGCGACGACATGTACCGCATCGATGGCGTCAAGAGGGACACATCCAAGCTTCTGCGCTCCCTGGCCCGGAACGAGAGGACGCCCCCAAGGGTCAGCATCCTGCCGCGATGTGTGTGCCGTGCGGATTGGCGAACGCGGCGTACCAGCGGCCGGACGGGTGTTTGTGGTGCCGGTCACTGCGCTGAAAGACTAGGGAAACAGAAAGAGCCAGTGTACACTCTTGCATCTGTGTACACTGGCCTTTCCACTATTTCACTAGCCATAGCAACCGTTCTGTTTTGTTTCTTCCATATGTACCGTACTCTTGCTGATCCCAAACTGCTTGGCGGCCCGGCGGACGGTGGCTTTATTTTCCACAATGAATTCCCCCAGCTTGGTAGCGCGGTCGTCTATCACATTGTTTGACATACAGGACACCTTCTTTCGGTGTTCTATATGTATGCGCAGGGCCGCTGGGGTATTCTGGGAATTTCTGCCGGTTTACCTGCCGGTCAGGCTGCAAGGGACGCTGCGTCAACAACAAAAAGGAGCCGGCCGTTTTGCGGCCAGCTCCTTTTTCCCGACAGCCTTACGCAAAGGGGTTCTCGCTGGGGTAGAGCATATTCTTGGGCTGGTTAAAGCCAATGTCAGAGACGCCCAGGAACTTGAACACCTCGAACAGGGCCTTGCCGTGATGCCCGAAAGCTACCGCGCCGTGATGGGGGTAGTTTTTCTCAATGAGCACATGGCGGTAGAACCGGCCCATCTCCGGGATGGCAAACACGCCGATGCCACCAAAGGAGCGGGTGGCTACGGGCAGCACCTCGCCCTGGGCCACATAGGCCCGCAGCTGGCAGTCGGCAGTGCTCTGAAGCCGGAAGAAGGTGATGTCGCCGGGAACAATATCGCCCTCCAGGGTGCCCTGGGTGACCTCCTCGGGGAGGCTGCGGGCCATGATCATCTGGTACTTCATGGTGGGGCTGCACAGCTTGGAGGAGCAGGTGTTGCCGCAGTGGAAGCCCATAAAGGTGTCGCTGAACTGATAGGGGAACTTGCCCTCAATGTCAGCCTGATACATGTCCTTGGGCACCGTGTTGTTGATGTCCAGCAGGGTCACAATGTCATTGCTGACACAGGCGCCGATGAACTCGGAGAGGGTGCCATAGATGTCCACCTCGCAGGACACGGGAATGCCCTTGCCGGTGAGGCGGGAGTTTACATAGCAGGGCACAAAGCCAAACTGAGTCTGGAAGGCGGGCCAGCATTTGCTGGTGAGGGCCACATACTGCCGGTAGCCCCGGTGCTCCTCCACCCAGTCCAGCAGAGTGAGCTCATACTGGGCCAGCTTTTCCAGAATCTCGGGCTTCTTATTGCCTTCGCCCAGCTCCTTCTCCATGTCGGCCTTTACCTCCGGAATACGGGGGTCGCCGTCATGCTTGTGGAAGGCCTCGAACAGGTCCAGCTCAGAGTTCTCCTCAATCTCCACCCCCAGGTCATACAGACGCTTGATGGGCGCGTTGCAGGCCAGGAAGTTGAGGGGCCGGGGGCCGAAGCTGATGATTTTCAGGCTATTGAGGCCCACCAGGGCCCGGGCGATGGGAATGAACTCGTGGATCATCCGGGCGCAGTCGGCAGCGTCGCCCACCGGGTTCTCGGGGATGTAGGCCTTGATCTCCCGGAGCTTCAGGTTGTAGCTGGCGTTGAGCATACCGCAGTAGGCGTCGCCCCGGCCGCCCACCAGGTTGTCGCCGCTCTCCTCGGCGGCGGCAATGAACATGGCGGGGCCGTCGAAGTGCTTGGCCAGCAGAGTCTCAGAAATTTCAGGGCCGAAATTGCCCAGATACACCACCAAAGCGTTGCAGCCGTTTTTCTTCACATCCTCCAGGGCCTGGACCATGTGGATTTCGCTCTCCACAATGCAGATGGGGCACTCGTAGACGCTGGCCGCCTCCGCGCCGTATTGGGCGGCAAAGGCCTCCATCAGGGCCTTGCGGCGGTTGACGGAGAGGGACTCGGGGAAGCAGTCCCGGGACACGGCCACAACGCCGATTTTGACTTCTGGAATGTTGTTCATTGGAAATTCCTCCATAATTTGCCATAATAAAGGGCTTGTGCATATCATACCGCAAACCCGGCGAAAAATCAACCGAAAAGCCGGAATGCCAGGAAAAATTATCGCTCTCCCATTGTGACCTCAAACACCAGCAGCTCCAGGTCCGCGCTGCCCGTGTTGCGGATGCCGTGGGCGGCAAAGGGGGCGTTCATCATAATATCCCCCTTTTTGACAGTCCGCTCCTGGCCCTCCTGCTGGTAGACGCCCTCGCCGGCCAGCACCACATAGAACTCGTTGTCATTGCCATGGGTATGCAGGCCAAAGCTGGCCCCAGGGGGAAGAACCGTGTAGTTGATGAACTGCACAGGGGCGTTGATCTCACTGCCGGAGAAAACCGTGGCATGGGGGCAGAGGCCGTCGCCCCCGTGAATGGGCTCGGGCTTTTTAGGCGCGGTAAGAAAATTGTGGATCAGCACAGGCAGGACCTCCTGACACAGGTTAATCACAGCACCATATTGCTGTATGGCGGGTTTGTGTTCTTCAGCTCAGCCGGTACACGGCGCTGGCATGGGGGGCCAGCCGGGCGGCAAGGCGGCTCTCTGCCACCGGGACAGCTTCGCCGCTCCACAGCTCCTCTCCCTGGGCGGTCTCCGGCCACAGGTCTCCAAAGTCCATGGCCACCTCCCGCTCCTGGTCAGAGAGGTTGAACAGCCCCAGATACCGCTCGCCGGTCTTTTGGTTCTCCGCCACCCATACCGCCTCATCCTCTGTGCGGCGAATCTGGTCCGGCCGGCAGTCCGGGGTGAGCATAGCCAGCACCTTCTGGTTGGTGAGCAGGGACAGGGTCCAGTCGTCCAGCAGAGACAGCTCTGCGCCTACCATCAGGGGCGAACCGAACAGGCACCACAGGTTCATCATGGTGCGCTGCTCGTCCCTGGTGAAGCCCGTGGCCCGCTCCCGGCCAAAGCCGCCGCCCAGCCGGCCCACAGGGAGCATGTCGCAGTCCGGGTAGCAGCCCGCCTTTACATGGTCCTGCCAGATCTCGCACCGGGGGAACATATCCTTGAGCAGCGGCCACTCATCCCAGAAATCGTCAGAAATGCGCCACATATTCGCGTGCTTTGCGTAGTGCCAGGACTTTTGGATAATAGCCGGACCGGGGGACAGGGACAGCACAATGGGCCGGCCGGCCTTTTGAATGGCGCTGCTGAGCATCTCGATCTCATGCTTGCGGGCATAGCCCAGCTCGGTGTGGTCGTTCAGGTTGTCGGTGTTGCAGATGTCGTCGCACTTGATGAAGTCCACGCCCCAGTCCGCGTACTGCTGGATGATGGAGTCATAATAGGCCTGACCCTCGGGGGTGTTTCTGACGCCGTACATGTAGGGGTTCCAGCGGCAGACATTGTTGGGCTCGGCGATATGGTCGGCGGTGGTGTCTGTGCCCATGATTCTCAGGTGCTGGTGGGCAGCCTGCCGGTGAATGCCCCGCATGATGTGGATGCCGAACTTCAGCCCCAGGCTGTGGATATAGTCTGCCAGGGGCTTGAAGCCCTGGCCTCCTGCCGCGCTGGGGAACCGGGCCGGGTCTGGCTGCAGGCGGGCGTACTCGTCCAGCTCGGCGGTGTTGAAGGGCAGGTAGAAATAGTTCTGGTCTGTGCCGTCTGCCCCGTGGGCGTACCAGGAGATGTCAATGACCACATACTCCCAGCCAAAGGGCTTGAGTTTTTCGGCCATGGCCCTGGCGTTGGCCTTTACCTGTTCCTCGGTGACAGCGGTGCCGTAGTAGTCGTAGCTGTTCCACCCCATGGGCGGGGTGGGACAAAAGGCGTTTTTGTTCATAAAGATTTCCTCCTGCGTGTTAATAATATTGTAAGGCGCCGGCTTGACGAAGGGAAGGGCATCCCAGTCTCCGCAGGCTTTGCCTTCTGGAGGGACCGGGACGCTCCACTTGGGCCTCCCGCAATGTGGGAGAGCCGGCTGATTTTTAGGTCGGCTTCTTGAGAAAGGAGCGGCTTGGCTCTTTATGCCCTCTCCATCGTAATCACATGCCGGGGGCAGGCCTCGGCGCATTTGCCGCAGCCCGTGCACTTGGCAGGGTCCACCACAGCCAGGCCGTTCTTCACAGTAATGGCTCCGGCCTCGCAGGTCTTCTGGCACTTCATGCAGCCAATACAGCCTACCTTGCAGGCCTGCATGGTGGCCTTGCCCTTGTCGCAGCTGGAACACCGCACCACAGCCATTGCCTTCACCGGGGCCAGATGAATAAGCCCCTTAGGGCAGGCGGCGGTACACTTGCCGCAGGCTACGCATTTGTCCGGGTCAATAACCGCTACGCCGTTGCACAGCGCAATGGCTCCATAGCCGCAGGCGGCCAGGCAGTCGCCAAGCCCCAGACAGCCGAACCGGCAGCTGGAAGCCCCGCCGTTCAGAAGAGAGGCGGCAGTGCAGCTTTCCAGGCCGTCATACTCCATTTTTTCGGTGGTATTGTCGGCGCTGCCCATGCAGTGGACAAAAGCGGCCCTGCGCTCCATCTCCACTGCGCCGGAGCCCAGGATTTCCCCGCATTTGGCGGCCACGTCCGCCCCGCCGGGAGAGCACAGGCCGGGGGCGGCCTCGCCCTTGGCCATAGCCGCCGCATAGCCGGGACAGCCTGAGTAGCCGCAGGCTCCGCAGTTGGCCCCGGGCAGAACAGCCTCAAGGGCCTCGGCCTTCTCGTCCTTGGGCACGGCCATGACGATGGAGGCCACCGCCAGCACCACACCGGCCAACAGGCCGATGACGCCCACGATCATAATAGGTGTTACAATTTCCATTGCTGTCACGTTCCTTTCTGGGCTTATCCCCAGGGTTTGTAAGTAAAAAAGCTAACTTTCTGCCAGCATCATTTTTAGGGTGGTGTAGCACTTGTCACAGGCCTTGCGGATGTCCTCATCCGTGAGAGCTTCGCCATCGTATACCCGTGTCATCAGCTCTGCCATCATCCGGTCGATCTCACGGTCTACATTGCTGGTAAAGTAGGCGTAGCCAATGCTCTCCCGGGCCTCCTTCAGCAGTTTGCGCTGGGGGCCGCCCAGGGTTTCAATATATTTGTACCGGCCCTTGGGATTGCTTAAAAGCCCCGTATGTACCGGCACCAAGCCCTCGCCTGCCATGTAGAAGAAGGTCATCTGGTCAGAGTTGTATTTGTAGGTTTCGGTTGGAATCCAAAAAGCCTCTTGGCTGAGAAAGTCCTTGCTCAGCAGGCAGTCCACAATGAAGAAAGCGTCATCAGGGTGCTTGGTGTTTTTGTTGACAGCGCACCAGGTCTCAATAGGGGCGTTGATCTGCCCCTTCTCATTGTGGAACACGAAGGAAGTGAAAGCGGCATCCTCCACAGAGGGATACCCGGTCCAGTAGCCCACAAAAGCCAGCATTTTTGACAGAGAATCCACATAGCTCCCGCTTGTGACCTCTTTCAGACGAGGGACAGCCTGGGCATACAGGTTTACCGCCTCCTTGCAGCGTTGAAAGAACGTTTCCTGGTCCAGGAGCAATTCTTCCTTCTGGTTGTCCGCCACCTGTCCAAAGCACATATTCCGAAAACGGGTGAACCGCAGGCCAAAGCCATATGCCTCCAGGATATACTCGTCCGGTCCGGCCATTGCAACGCCCTGGCCCCAGCTGCCGGGCAGGCTTCCGGGGTCCGCCTCTTTGACAAGGACCGCCTGGTCCAGCTGGTAGAACATAGGCAGAACCACTTGGCCCTGGTCATTGCGCCCGGCAGCCATAACTGTGGGGTCCAGCTTGTCAAAGTCCATAAACCGGGCGTTTGGGATATAGTCATCCAAAGGCAGGAACAACCCCTTTTTCATGGCGCTCTCGGGATTTTGAAAGAGGGTGTTTTTTGGTACATATGTCTCTCCCTCAAAGCTGTCGATACCATATCCAAAGCCGGACATCAGAAAAACGTCAGGCCCGGCCCCGGCGGCAAGCTCTGTGCGGATGTGGGTCAGCTCGGAATCATAGGCCCCGCCCTCATCCATCGGCAGCAGGTTCAGCTCCACCTCCATGCCGCTGGGAACGCCCCCAAAGTGCTTGAGTATGGTCTGAAAAATCTGCTTGCCTTGGCTGGCCTGGGAGGACCTGCCCATCATTTTGCTGCGGCAGTCAATGTCCGTCACCACCCGCAGGATGTCTTGGGTTTCGTTCTCCTGCTCTTGCGCCGCGGCGCTGGCCTGAGCTTTTTCAATTTGCGCCTCAGCCATGGTTTTTGGCTTACTGCTCTCCTCCTCGTGGCTTTCACAGCCTCCAAGGGGCAGGCAGAGGAGGAGAAAGGCCAGGACCATTGCAATATACTTTCTAATCTTGTCATCAAATCGTTTTTTTGTAATGTGTTCATGTTTTAATTCACCTTTCGCGGTCAGATCTCGGCCAGCACCATTTTCAGGGCGGCATGGCATGGGCCGTGGCAGCTTCCTTCTTCATCCCTAAAGCATTTTCTTTGCGCGTTATGCCGGTACCGTTTTCGAGAAACGGAGCGAGTCGAAGCGAGCGAAACGCGAATTGAGTGCAGCGTCACGCTGCCGAAACGCGAGTTGGGTGCAGCGTTACGCTGCCAGCCTGTCCACCACGCCGTTGAAGCCCAGAAAGGATACTGCCACCAGGCTTGCCGCCACCAATGTGATGGGCAGACCCCGGAAGGTCTCGGGGATGTCGCAGTCCTCCAGGCGCTCCCGCACCCCGGCGAACAGCAGCATGGCCACCAAAAAGCCAACCCCTGAGCCAAAGGCGTTTACCAGGGACTGCAGATAGCCAAAGCTGGGGTCAGCGGCGCCCTTTTCCAGCACCAGCATGGTCACGCCCAGCACCGCGCAGTTGGTGGTGATCAGCGGCAGGTAGATGCCCAGAGAATTGTACAGAGGGGGCATATACTTGCGCAGCACGGTCTCCAAAAGCTGCACCAGGGCGGCAATCACCAGAATAAACACCAGCGTCTGCAAATATTCCAGCCCCTGGGGCGCCAGAATGTACATGTAAATGGGCCAGGTCACTGCCGTGGCAATTACCATGACCACAGTTACCGCACAGCTCATGCCAAAGGCGGTGTCCAGCTTTTTCGACACCCCCAGGAAGGGGCAGATACCCAAAAATTTATTCAGCACATAGTTTTCGGTGAGAATAGCGGCCAGAAAAATGGCCACCAAGGAACGAATGGTTTGCGCGTCCATTATTCAGCGTCTCCTTTCTTGCAGTCCTTTTCCGCCGCCTTTGTGCAGGAGGCCGCCAACGGGCAGTGGGCGCAGCCCATGCTCTCAGGGGCGCGGCCCTCCTTCGACAGCTTGCCTGCCAGGGCGATGAGCATACCAAACACAAAGAAGCCCCCCGGAGGCAGCAGGAAAATGATGATGGGCTCCATGAACCCGGAGAGAAGGGGCAGGCCGAACACAGTCCCGGCCCCCAGCAGCTCACGGATGATGCCCATAGCCAGCATGGCGGCGGTAAAGCCCACACCCATGCCCAGGCCGTCGATAATGGCGGGCAGAATTTTATTCTTGCTGGCGAACATCTCCGCCCGGCCCAGAATAATGCAGTTGACCACAATCAGCGGTAGGAACACGCCCAGAGCCGTGTCCAGCGCCGGGGAAAAGGCCTTGATGAACATTTGCACAATGGTGACAAAGCCCGCGATGACTGTGATAAACGCCGGAATGCGCACCTTGTTGGGGATCACGTTACGCAAAAGGGAGATGACCGCGTTGGAGCACACCAGCACAAAGGTGGTGGCCGCGCCCATGCCAATGGCGTTGCTGGCCGCTGTGGTGACTGCCAGAGTGGCGCAGCAGCCCAGCATCAGCCGCAGCACGGGGTTTTCTATAATAATGCCTTTGGTGAACTCATGCCAAAGGCCTTTTTTCTTTTCCATGCTCAGTTGCCTCCTTCCGAAGCGTATGCGTTCTGATACTGTTCAATGGCAGCGTTCACCGCGTTGGTTACAGCGGTGCTGGTGATGGTGGCCCCGGTCATGGCCTGGATCTCCCCCTCTTTAGGGGCCTGGAACTTCACGACCTGAATGCCCCCGGTCAGGTTGGCCACCGGCTGCTGGTACTGGTCCCGAAACTCCGCCTTTTCCGCGTTGGCCCCCAGGCCGGGGGTCTCGCTGTGGCTGAGCACGATAACACCGGTAATGCTGCCCTCGGTGCTGACGCCGGTCATCACCTTCACAGTGCCGCCATAGCCCTTGGACTCGGTCTCAAACACATAGCCTACAGCCTGGCCGCTGCTGTCTTTGCCGGTATAGTGGCCGCCGCTCTCCTCAAAGCTCTCTGCCCCGGGGAGCACCACCATGCGGCTCTCCTCAGCCTTTTGGGCCGCTGCCTGGGCGATGCGGTCCTTTGTCAGCATATTGGTGCCTGCCAGCGCTGCCGACACTGCCACACAGATAACAAAAAGGATGGCGGCAGGCTTTAACACCTCTTTCAAATTCATGCCGCGTTCTCCTCCTTCTTCTTTTTCTTGGGGGACCCGAAGGCCCTGGGCTTAACATAGCGCTCAATGAGCGGGGTGATAATGTTCATAAGTACAATAGAGTAGCTGACTCCCTCGGGCAGAGAGCCGAACTCCCGGATCATCACAGTCAGCAGGCCGCAGCCAATGGCGAAAATCACCCGGGCCCAGAAGTACAGGGGGCTGGTGGTGTAGTCGGTCGCCATAAAGAACGCGCCCAGCATCAGGCCCCCGGCCAGCAGGTCAAACAGGGGGTCCCGGCCCAGGATGAGGGAGAACACAGCCACAGTTGCCAGGTAAGTAACGGGGATGACAGGGCTGATCACATTCCTCACAATCAGATACAGTCCGCCGATGAGGATGGCCAGGGCGCAGGTCTCGCCCAGGCAGCCCCCATGGGCGCCCAGCAGCAGTTGCTGGTAATCCGGGGCGCTGTTGGGGGAATTGACATACATCATCCCCGAAAGGGGGGTGGCAGTGGTCACCGCGTCGGCAGTGGCGCTGTAGTCAAAGGCTCCCACCCAGTGGGTCATGCGGGCGGGGAAGGAGTTCATCAGCACAATGCGGGCGGTGAGGGCAGGGTTGACAAAGTTCTGCCCAATGCCGCCGAACATCTGCTTGACCACCACAATGGCCACCACGCCGCCAAAAGCGGCGATGAGGGGGTTGATGGTGACAGGCAGGTTCAAGGCCAGCAGCAGGCCGGTGACAATGCAGCTCAGGTCTCCTATGGTCTGAGAGCGTTTCATGGCCTTGCGGGAGAGGTACTCGCTGGCAACGCAGCTGAGGATGCACACGGCAATCACCAGCAGGGCTCGGGGCCCGAAGATAATCACAGACGCGATGGCTGCGGGACAGAGCCCGATAATCACGTCCAGCATGATGTTTTGGGTGGTCTTCTTCCCGTTGAAGTGGGGGGAGGAAGACACGATGAGTTTTTCCATGATATCAGGTCCTTTCTTTTTGGGAAGGATTCGCGGAATAGTCTCCGGCGGCTTAGGGCTTGTTTGAAAAATCGAAAACGCCGTCTTTTTACCCAGAAGCAGCCATCTCCTGCGTCGAAAATCCTCGTAATACGCAAGTATTCCTTGCGGTTTTCTCCTTGAAGCTGACCGCTTCTGGTCAAAAATCCGTCATT
>CAJUNQ010000016.1 GCA_910587835.1 uncultured Oscillospiraceae bacterium
CTTAACCGAAAATATCAGCCCTGTTCAGCCGGTTTGCAAAAATCTCTCGCTGACCGGCTTGCTTTGCTATACCCATTTTCATGCCACAAAAATTATGCTAACTTTTTCATTTTGGGGCTTGACACCTATTTGCAGGTTTGCACACAAGAATTTCCCCTGTGCAGGCCGGGTCGTCCCGGATGATCTCCTCCACAGCAGGCACACAGATATGGCCGCTGAGGGGGTTTTTGATGCTGAGAATAGGCGCGGTAAGGCTGGCCTCTACCTGGGACCTTTCAAAGCTCAAATCCGTGTCAATCATTTCGCAGTTCACCAGCCTCAGACCCTTGCAGTAGCAAAGGGGCTGGGTGCCGATGATCTTGCAGTTCTCAAAGGTGACATTCTCGCAGTACCAGGCCAGATATTCGCCCTTGATGGTGCTGTTGCGCACCGTCACATTTTTGGCGTGCCAAAAGGCGTCCTTAGTGTCAAAATTACAGTTGTCAAACTCCGAATCCACAATGTACTGGAAAGAATATTTCCCCTTCAGCGTCACATCGTCAAAGCGCAGGCGGGTAGACCGCATCATAAAATACTCGCCCTCCACCTGGCAGCGCTCCATGGCAATGCCCTGTACAAACCAGCCGAACTCCGGCGAAATCACATGGCAGTCCCGCATGGTTACATCGCCGCACTCCCGCAGGGCCTTGATGCCGTGAAGGCGTGTGCCGCTGATCTCCGCCTGATGAGTATACCAGAGCGCCGCCCGGCAAAGGTCGGTCATATGACAGTCCTGGATGGTCAGGCCCTCGTTATGCCAGAAGGGGTAGCGCAGGTTAAAAAAGCTCCGCTCCACGCGAACATCCCGGCACTCCTTAAAGGCGCTCTCCCCGTCAGCCGGGCCGTCAAAGGAGCAGTCGCGCACCGTGATCCCCGTGCTGCCATACAGGGCCCGCTCCTGGTCAAAGGTCTTGTTCTCTATCATTGTCATGCTGATACTCCTTTTTGGGAAAGTCTTCCCGCCCACAGGCGCGGAAGAATTGTATACCATTATACTCCACTTTCTCCCAAAACACAAGTACCTGAAAAGCATACCATGCTATGCTCCAAAGGCATAGCAGCCGTTATTTCTTCTCCTCACCCTTTTCCGCGCTCTGCTGCATGGCCCGAAGCAGCTCCTTCTGCTGCCTTTTGCTCTCCCGGGCCTGACGCCGGCGCTTGGCCGTGAGCAGCAATACCACCGCAGCCACTGCCGCCAGCAGAACCAGTGTGGGCAGATGGGTCACCACAAACAGCCCCAGCTCCTGGAAGAAAACCACAATGTCCCTGGCATTTTCCCGCATACCGGCCCAGGCCCGGCTGCCCCAGCTCTCGGGGGCAGGCTCCGTGAGCTCCCGCACCTCCCGCAGCTCCAGGTGTACCGTGCTGTAATTGATCTGGCTGTCATAAACCCGCAGGGTAGACTCATAATTTTGCAGCTGATAGCGCACTGTGGTCAGCCTGTCCTCCAAGCTGAGGATGTCCTCCAGGCTCTGCGCCTGCTCCAACAGCTCCAGCAGACGCTCCTGCTCCACCCGCAGCGCGTCCCGGTAGCTCTGGGCGTCAACATAGCTCAGGGTAACATCCTCCTCGTTGACAGAGCGGCTGAGCACATTGCAGTTCTCCCCCATAGCGGCGAGAAACCCGTCCAGCCGGTCCGCCGGCACCCGAAGCTTCAGCTGACAGGAGCGGCTATGCTCGTCATAGGCGTACATCTCCGAATTCTCCGTATAGCCCCCCGCCTCTGCCAGCCGGGTGTTAAGCCACTCGAGAAAGCCGTCGTACTCTCTGGTCTCCGCCTCCATATGAACCGTAACGATTCGCTTCCGGCTCTCATCCTTGGGGGCGACAGCCTCCCCGCCTCCACTCGCTCCGGCTTCCTCTGGGGCAGCCTCCTCAGCGGGCCCACCGCCAACCGTGTCAAAGCCCTCGGCCTCAACGGCGGTGGATTCCGCCTTCGCGCCTTGGCCACTGTCCGCGCTATTCCCACTGCCTCCGCAGGCGGAAAGGGACAGCGTCAGCAAAATGGCCAGAGCCAAAGCTGTGATATGCCTCCACTTCATGTTCATACTCATCCCCCCTGTTTTTATCTATATTATAGGGGAATCGGGGAGATATTTCAAGAGAAATTGCACAGCTGTAACCAGGAATTACAGGATTGTAAAGGGGCCTGCTTCCTTAAAACTTCACCCTGCGCTTCCGGTTGGCCCCCAAAATACCGCCAATGGCGCCGCTAAGCAGCACAGCCGCCGCCTTGCCCCCGCTGGCAGGGGTCAGCTGCCCCCCAAAGGACAGCACAGTCACCAACCCCGCCACCGCCAAAAACAGGGCTCCGGCTCCCAGCCCCAGCAGCAGGCCCTTTTCCCGCAGGGACAGAGCCGGGAAAAAGCCCCCCAGAAAAACCGCGCCGCAGGCGATCAGCGTAGTAATCAAAGCCAGGGAACCCCTGGGCAGAGACCCGCTGCGGCAGACGGCAAAGGCCGCGATGGACAGCAGCAGCATACCCGCTGCCGCGGTAATCAGGGCGGAAAACGCCATTGCTTTAACCCATTTCATAACAAAAAGACCTCACAACTCATCAGATTCACAGGTTCCTACCTGTGCTATCTGTATGAGCCGCAAGGCCTTCTTATGCCTGTCTCAAAAAAGATCAGTCATCCTCATGCACAGTGTCCACACTGCCAATGGACCAACGCTTGACCCGCAGCTTGGACTTGTCGCTGCCGGTCTCAATGATGACAGAATCAGACTCGTCCTTTACTGCCACAATCCGTCCGCAGATGCCGCCAATGGTGGTGATCTCGTCCCCCACCTGGGCGTTTTTGCGCATCTCAGCCTCTTTTTTCTTCTTCTTGTTCTGGGGACGGAAGAAAATAAAATAGAGCGCCACAAAAAACAGGCCGTAAACCAAAATCATCACGATCAGGCTCATGCCTCCGCCCGCTCCGGCTGCCGCCGCGTCCAGTACCTTTAGGTTGTACATCTTGTGTCAACACATCCCTTCCAGTGATTACCACTGATTATAACAGGAAAAGCCCCCACTTGCAAGTAAAATCTTTTTATTCCAGACAGAAGCTAAATCCTCTTCCCCAGCACCTGTATTTTTTCTTGGTAAAACTCCGCAAAACGCCCCTCGTCCAGGGCCTGGCGGATGTCTGCAAGCAGATGGTTATAAAAATACAGATTATGCATCACCGTCAGCCGCATGGCAAGCATCTCTCCCGCCTTAAACAGGTGGTGCAGGTAGGCCCGGCTGAATTTCTGACAGACCGGACAGCCGCACCGGGAGTCCAGAGGGCTCTCGTCCAAAGTATATTTCGCGTTAAGCAGATTGCGCACACCCTCGCTGGTAAAGGCATGGCCATGCCGGGCGTTGCGGGTGGGCATCACGCAGTCGAACAGGTCCACGCCCCGGCTCACAGCCTCTAAAATATTGACAGGGGTGCCCACCCCCATCAGGTAGCGGATTTTATCCTCAGGCATATGGGGCTCAATGGCCTCGATGATGGCATACATCTCCTCAGCGGGCTCCCCCACCGCCAGCCCCCCAATGCCGTAGCCGTCCAGGTCCATGGCGGCAATGCGCTTCATATGCTCCACCCGCAGGTCCCTGTAGGTGCAGCCCTGGTTAATGCCGAACAGCATTTGCCGGGGGTTCAGGGTGTCCTCTAGGCTGTTGAGCCGGGCCATCTCCGTCTTGCAGCGTTCCAGCCAGCGGACAGTGCGGGCGCAGGAGGCCTTTGCGTACTCATAGGGCGCGGGGTTCTCCACACACTCGTCAAAGGCCATGGCAATGGTAGAGCCCAGATTGGACTGGATGCGCATACTCTCCTCCGGCCCCATAAAAATTTTACGGCCGTCGATATGAGAGGCAAAGGTGACCCCCTCCTCCCGGATGCTCCGAAGCTTGGCCAGTGAGAACACCTGAAAGCCGCCGCTGTCAGTGAGCACCGGGCCCTCCCAGCCGGTAAAACGCCGCACGCCGCCCAACGCCCTGACCGTCTCGTCCCCTGGGCGCAGATGCAGATGGTAGGTGTTGCACAGCTGCACCTGACAGCCCAGCTCCTTCAAATCATAAGCGGAAACAGCCCCCTTGATGGCTCCCGCTGTGGCCACGTTCATAAATCCAGGGGTCTGCACCGTGCCGTGGACCGTGGCAAATTCTCCCCGGCGGGCAGCTCCCTCTTTTTTCAATAACCGGTACATGGATTCCTCCCAACAATGTGATGGGTCTATTATACACGGCTTCCGACTGGTTTTCAATGGTTTTCTGCAGACAAAAGCCCCCAGCAGAACCGACCGGCGCATTTCCCGCAAATCCTGCCAAAACAAGAGAGCGGCAAACCGCCCCCTCTCACTATACAGTACAATCCAAGTCCTTCAGCAATAAAAGCGAGACCATTCCCCGCGACTATAGGCCTCCCCCAACTTAAACCACGCCATGCAGCCCCAAAAACAAGATATCCCCTAACCCGGTAAAACCACCACCCAGAACCAAAACCACGCTTCACAAGCATCCAAAAGAACCAGCCTGTACAGGTAAATCCACCCCACACTGCTCCCCAGACACAAACAAAACCTCACTCAAGTCTTTCCCCCTGAACTGCAAAATCCAACCGTCTTGAGACATGTCCCCACTTTACTATACAGTGCAACCCATGTCTCTTGACAATAAAGTGAGACTATCCCCTGTGATTACAGTCCTCACCCAACTTAAACCACGCCATGCAGCCCCAAAAACAAGATACCCCCTAACTCGTTGAAACAGCCGCCCAGAACCAAAACCACGCTTCACAAGCAGCCAAAAGAACCAGCCTGTGCAAGCAAACTCCCCGACACTGCTCCCCAGGCACAAACGAAACCTCACTCAAGTCTTTCTCTCTGGACCGCAAAATCCAACTTCCTCAGAACACGCCTCCACAGTTGTCCCCTGAACACCCCGCCGGAAAACACCGAAAGCAGCCAGCGGCCTCCAAAAACCACCGGCAGGGTCAGCCACAGGGCCCGGTCGTGGGCAAGGCCGGGCGACAGGCAAACCGACGCGGCAAAGGCCATCAGCGCCCCCCCGGCGCAGCAAACCCACAGCTCCGCCGGACTGGCAGGGCGGGGCAGCAGGGGCGCCAGCAACGCTGCCAACACTCCCAAACCCGCCGCTTGCAGTGCCGGCAGAAGCAGCTCCAGCTCCGGTACGGTTTTTTCTGAGGACAGGGCCTGCAGCAGCTCCTCGCGCTTTTCAGCGAACAGCCGGCCCCAAAAGTCAAAGTCAGACCAACGGTTGGGAATCATCTCCTCCGGCAGCTGAAAACGGAACTCTGTCAGCCAAAGCAGCAGAAACCACATCGCCCCGGCAAGGGCAATGCAGAGCCAGAGCCTCCCCCGCCCCCCTTCCGGCGAAAAAGCGGCCCAGATATTCCGCAAGACCTCCCCCAGCAGCAGAACCAAAACCGGCAAAAGCGACAGCCACCGGCCCAGAACCGCCAGGGTCTGGGGCTGGCTCCAAACGCCGGTGAGGCCGTTCCGGGCCGCAAAGTCCTCCGCCGTCAAACGAGGGTGCTCCCCCTCCGGTGTGCGCAGGGTCAAATGGTCCAGTCCCGCGTCCCGGGAGGCGGCTGGGAGCACAACCAAAGGCCGGTCCGTCTCCAAAACGCCCCGCACCACCCGCTGCTCTCCTCCCAGGTCCACCCGGCTGCCCACCGGAGCAGGAACTCCAAACAAGGCCATGGCCGTGCTCCTGTCTATGAGACATCCGTCCTGGTCATTTTCCTCCAAAGACGCAGTCGCGCCCAACAGCAGCCGGGCATTGCCCCACAACACGATCTTCCCGCAGGACGCAAAGCGGTTCAGGTCCCGGTTTTCCACCGTCACGCTGTCCCGCTGGCCCCAAAGCACAAAGGCAGAGGGCCGCTCCCGTAGCTGCTCCCGTTCCCTCATATCTATCCCGTCCTGCCCGGTAAGCTCCCGGTCCATAACCAACAGCCGCAGACCGTCCAGGTCCTGGGCCTCCAACTCCCATGCCGCCCCTCTGGCCAGAGCAAAGCACAAAAAGAACAGCCCGCAGGCAGCTGCCCTCATCCACCGCCCGGCTCTCACGGGACCTCCAGGCGAATCCGGTCGCCTGTATTGACTGGCTTGGCAGAGGCTGCCAGAAAGCCCTGCCCCCAATCCAGGTCTCCCTGCTGAATAGCTGCCATGGTCTCGTTTTTTTCCAGCACCGTCACATCCCGGCGGGAGGCGGTAAGCTCAGTGCCAAGCAATCCCGCCTTCTCCTGGGTCACCAACAAAAAATACACGCCGTTGTCCTCATGCAGGGCGCTCAAAGGCACCCGGCAGGGGTACTCCTCCGACTTGCGGCGCACCTCCAGCTCTGCCGCCGTGCCAATAGCCAGCACGCCCTCCGGAGGGCGAACCGTCACGTCCAGCAGGCCAGAATCAGTAGGGCTGACCGTAACGGTTTCCAGCCTCAGCCCCTCAATGGGGGGCCGGCCGCTGCCCAGCTTGATCACCGCCTCGTCGCCGGGAGACAGATATTTTTCCAGCTCCACAGGAAACTGGGCCGTGAACACCCCGCCGTTGGCCTCCCCGGCCAGCAGCAGCGCCGTTCCATCCGGCGTAGGCATTCCCACTGTAAGGCTGACTCCCGTGACAGTACCAGAGCAGGGCGCCCGCACCACGCCCCCATCCTTTACCAGCGCTTCCAGCCGGGCCACCTGTTGGGCCTGATGCTCCCGGTCCAACTCCGCCTTTTTGCCTGAGCTGTCCTGAGCCTGAGGACGCTGAGCGTCCTCCACCTGCCGGCTGGCGGAGCGCAGGGCATTCTCCCGGCTCTCCACCGCCCGGTCATAGTTTTGCTGTGCCGCGTCCACACTGTCCCGCAGAAGCTGAAGCTGCGTACTGGCCTCGGTGTACGCAGCCAGCGCGTTGTCGGCAGAGGCCTTCTCCTGCCGGGCGGCGTCTGCCTGAAGCCCGGCCTCGTCCAGCCTGGGCTGATACTCCTCCCGAACCTGAGCCTCCCGCTGGTCCGGGTCCTCCTGGGCCTCCTCTGCCTCCTTCCGGGCCTGAGCGACCTTCTCCTCCAACTCATTCTGCAAACGGGTCAGCTCCTCCTCAGCCAGCCGCAGCTTTTCAGCGGTCTGGGCGCATGCGGCCTCCAAAGCGGAGAGCTCTCCCGCCGGAGGCGCGGCGGCGTTCAGCTTGGCCTTGGCCTCGTTCAGCGTCTTGGCCGCCCGCTCCACCTCCTTGTCTCCGCTGGACTTGGCAGCGGCATAGTCCTCATTGGCCCGCTGCAACGCCCGGGCCTGGTCCTGGGCGGAAAGGCTCTCCCGGCTGGCCCGGTCCTGCAAATCCATATCCAGCCGCTGAAGCATCTCCCGGGCCTGGGCCAACTTGTCCTCCAGGTCGGCGGCGTCCAGGGTAAACAGGGGCGCGCCCTGCTCTACCACTGCGCCCGGCTTCACTCCAATCCCCGCCACCCGCAGCCCCGGCTCGGTGGTGACTGCCTGGGCAGACAGCTCCTCCACCTTGCCAAAGCCGGTCATGGTCCGGTCAATAGTCCCCTTGGATGGGTAAGCCAAAGCGACCTGAGGAATGGTCAGCCCGTCCGCTGCCCGTGAGAGCAGCGTAAACAGCGCCATCAGCAGCAAAAAGCCCCCCATATACCGGATAGCCCGCCGGGACAAGCTGGCCTTTGGCTTTTCCCTTGCCGGCTGAGGCGCAGGGCGATGCGCCCGGTAGTGCCGCATGTGTTGATTGCCCATGGTGGACGTCCTCTCTCTCGGTAAGTTTTTCGTCAGATATCAGCCTATGACCTTGCTGGTCACATTTTTGCAGACAGGGAAAAGCTCTCTGCCCGCCGCTTACAAGCATCCTTTTCATCCAATCAGCACCCTGGCCCTTATTTTCTACTCCTTTACGGCAGAGGCCACAATCCCCTGTTCCAGGTGGTCCCGTCCGCTGAGAAACACCAGAAAAGCCGGCGCCAACGTGAGCACTGCTCCCGCAAAGGCCGGGCCCGCGTCGCTCAGTCCAATATTGGGCAGGTACAGGGACAGAGGCCAGAGCGTCTTGTTTTTCAGGAAAGCCATAGGCTGCTCAATCAGGTTCCAGCTCTCCAAAAAGCCCAGCACCAGGGCAGAGACAATGCCCGCCGAGCCCAAGGGGACCCCAATATGCCAGAAGATCTGAAAAGCGTTGCGGGCGTCCAGTCTGGCCGACTCAATGATCGCCTCAGGAATGGCCCGGAAAAAGCGGTACATAATGAACACGGGAAAGGTAGAGAACGCCCCGGGCAGAATCACCGCCCACAGGGTGTCGTTCAGCCTCATCCGGTCCAGGGCCAGATAGCTGGACAGCATAGTAACCTGAAAGGGCATGAGCATCAAAATCAGGTACAGGGTGAACAGCGGCCCCCGCAGCGGAAAGCGGTAGCGGGCAAAGCCCCAGGCCGCCGGAGCCCCCACCAGCAGCTGGCCCAGCAAAATGCCCCCTGTAATGGCTATGGAGTTCCAGAACATATGAAAGAATTCCGGAGAGTCCAGCAGCAGCTCCACCACAGAGCGCAGGCTGGGGGTCTGGGGCAAAAGGCTCCAGCTGGCAAAGCTTGTTCGATTTTCCAGCAGTACCGGACTCAGATAAAGCCTCAGCTCATCCCCGTCCATTATGCAGCCGGAGACGAGAATCACCGCCGGGCTGCACACCAACACCGCCAGTCCGGCCAGCAGGGCCATGGCAGCAATCCGTCCTGGTTTCACCGCGCTTCCCCCTTTCTCTCCCTTTCCGTTGTTTACGGGCAGAGGCCGGCGAGCGGCCTCCCCCTCATTCTCTGTCAAAGCCCTTGCGCAGCAGCCCGATCAGGCATAGTATGACCATAGCCGTCAGCACCGCCCCCGCCGCCATCCGGTCAAAGGACAGGTCCCGGAACCAGTTGTTGAACAGGTGCTGCAGCAGGTACATGCTCCGGTGGGGGTAGTCCCCCGCCACCAGATAGGCCTCCCGGAACACCTTGAAGGAGTTGAGCAGCGACAGCACCGACACGGTGAACAGCGTAGGCAGCAGACAGGGCAGCGTAATGCGCCGGAAGATGGTCCACTCCCCCGCCCCGTCAATGCGCGCCGCCTCATAAATGGCGTTGGAGATGCTGGACAGCCCTGCCATCCACAGCACCACGTCATAGCCCAGGTTCTTCCACAGATAGCTCCCCACCAGCACCCAAAAGGCAGTGGGGCTGTCCATCCACTCTACAGTGGAAAGACCCCAGCTGTTCAGCAGGCCGTTAAGAAGCCCCTGCTTTTCAAACAGGACCCGCCACACCAGCACCACGCTGGCCACCGGTATGGCCATAGGGAACAGAAACGCCGTCTTCACCCCATCCCCCAGCTTGGTCTTTTTTTGAAGGATGACCCCGATGACCAGCGAAATCCCCAGCAGCGCCGGCAGGCACACCGCCGAAAACCGCAGGGTATTCCAGCAGGCCAGGCGAAAGGCCGGGTTTGCCAGCACATCCCCATAATTCTTCAGCCCCACCCACTCCTCGGTGATGGCATTGGCAAAGGACCGGCGGATCACGTCCACAAAGGGGACCAGCACAAACACCAGCACGCCCCCAAGGCTGGGCAGCAAAAACAGCGCGCCCGCCCATTCCCCTCGCTTTACCCGCCGCTTCATGACTCAGCCAGGTACAGGTCCAGCTTCTCCCGGGCCGTTTCCAAAGCCTCCTCCTTGGTCGTTTCACCGTAGATATAGAAGGAACAGTTGCCGCATATGGCCGCGTTGATTTCATGGTCCTGGCTCAAATCCACGGTGTTCAGCGACTTCATCATATGGAGAAGCTCCTCCAACTCCTCAGCGGTGGGATAGCGAATGGCAGTAGGGTGAGGAGTCAGGTCCTCGCCGCGGTAGCGGTCCTGGGTAAAGGTTTTTCCCAGATTGTTCTCATATTTCTCCCGCACCACGCTGAAATTCACCGGCATGCCCAGGGTCGACCACGCGCTCTGGCTGAGATTATAGCTCTGTATGTCCTTAGAGAGCATCTTCCGCACAAACGCCTTTGCCTCCTCAGGGTGCTTGCTCCGGGCGCTTACCCCAAAAATCCCCTGGGGCGTAAAGCTGCGCACACCGTTGTCCTCCAGCGGCTTATAGATGATCTCAGGATGCTCGTCCATGACAGCCATCAGCGTGGGCAGGCCATCCAGATTCTGGATTCTCCGCAGCTCCAAAATGGACTCGCCGTAAGTGATGCACAGTCCCAGGTCCTCCTCCTGCCAAATCGAGCTCCGTTGGTGATAAGCCCCATTCTCGTCCTCATAATCCAGGCCCTGGGTCTCGGTATCATTATCCGCGTCGTACAGCCGCTTCAGGATATCATAATAGCGCTCAATATTCTCCCAGTTTGCCTCGCCGTTTTCCACCCAGCCAGGGCCCGCTATACCGGCGGTACAGCCCAGCATCCAGCCATATTGGCGGTAGCCGGTAATAGAGCTGACGTCCTTATTCCCAGCCCGCAGCTCCTCCACCGTATCGGCCAGAGATTCCAGCCCGGTAATCTTGTCCAGATGGGCCTTGTCCCCCACCACAATGGGCATGGCAAAGGCAGCCGGCACCGCAAAAAGCTTCCCGTCCTTCTGGTAGGCGTCCGTGATATTCCGCAGCAGCTCGCTCTCTGCGGCCTCCGCCTCCACCACGTCGGTAATGTCCAGCAGCAGGCCCTTGTTCTGATAGTTCTCAATCGGCATGCCGTCCATCAGAATAATGTCCGGCCCCTTATCCGCCATAATTTCTGTGTTCAGCTGGCGCAGGGCGTCCGACGCGGTAACCGCGCCTATATTGTCAGCATTAATGCCTGAGTGATAGGTCACCAGAATATCCTTGTGCTCCTGCTGAAACACCGCGATGGCCTGGGCAAGGGTCTCGGTCTCATAAAGAGAATAGATTTTCAGCTCCTCGGCAGGCTCCAGCTCCGCGTCCTCGTCATAGTCATAGCGGACAAAGCTGTAGGTATCCTGACCCTGGTCTCCCACCCGAGTTGCCAGCAGCGCCAAAAAGCTGTGGTTCTCGGTGGTGACAAATTCTCTGCAGCTGACATTCTGCAGAGAGAGGCTGGTAAGAGGGGCTTCCATCAGCTTTTCAATGGAGACCCCGCCGGGCATGTAGCGGTAAATCCCGTTGGAGTCCACAAAGTAGTAGGCCTCCTCCTGGCCGTCGCTGTAAAGCTCAATGTACCGGCGGCTCTCCCCGCCGCTGGGGAACAGGATAGAGCCGTCCTCCTGGACCTCCGCGTCGCCCAGAATAAATTCGTTGATAGCGTCAGTGTCAAGACGCTCCTCCCAGGTTTCCAGGTCGAAGAGCCTGGCGCTGGTCTGGGTGGTCACCAGCATCGTGGCGGGGGTAAACGCCAGCCCCATAATCCACTGGTCGTTGCTTTTTCTGTCCGGCTGAATGGTGTGCAGAATCTCCCCGGTGTTCTGGTCCAGATGATAGACGATATTGGACATGGTAGTCCCCACCAGCGAGCCGTCCGCCAGAATACGCAGCCTGCTCAGGTCCGTGGCATAGGCGTCCGGGTCCTCCGGGGGCGGCGTGTCCTCCGTCATGGCAAATCCGGCGTAAAGCTCAAAGGCAGGCAGGCGCACCTCCAGCTCCCGTTCGCCGCCGTCCTTGTCCACTATAATATAGCGGGTATGGCTGTAAAACCTGTCGCCGTCCTCCACAGCCTTGCTCATGGTAATAACCCTTGTGCCGTCCTGGCCATAGATCACGTTGCCCAGACTAAAGCCCTCCGACTCCATCTGCTTCATCATAGGCGAGTCCAGCTCATAGGCCTGCCAGCTCTTGCCCTGGTCCTCTGACTTCCAGAAGCCCTCGCTCCCCTGCAGGTACAAAACCCCAGCCACCTGGTTCAAGGTCCACAGGTATCCGCTGGTCTCCGGCAGCGTGAGCTTTGTCTCCACATAGCAGCCGGTGGCCACCGTGCCGGTGTCCTCCGGCTCCGGGTCCCCTGCGGTCCGGCTCTCCGCCGGCTCCTGGCCGCAGCCCGCCGCGCTGAGCAGCAGAGCGGCGCACAGCAGCAGCGCCAGAATTCTGCCCCAAGCTCCCTGGATCTGTTGTCTCCGTCCGTTCATCCTGATCACCCTTTCGTGTTTGTATTAAGAACATGATAATACACGAATCTCTAAATTGTCTCTAAAAAAGCTTAAAATTTTAAATTTTTTCGCTTTTTGAAAAATTTTTTTCATGAAATCCCGGCAAACACCCCCGCCAGCCCCTACCTCTATGTCTTGATCCAGGACCGCTAGGCCCGCGCCCCCTCCCCCAACCACCGCCATTGACAAGCGCTTCTGCTTCCATTATAATATACTATAATGAATGACGAAAGGGTGAATGCCCCATGCGCATCCTCTTGGTAGAAGACGACCAGCTGCTGGGGGAGTCTCTGAAATACCAGCTTGAGGCAGAGGGCTTTGCCGTAGACCTGTGCTCCAACGGCGAAGACGGCCTGCATTATATCCTGGAAGCCCCCTATGACCTGCTGCTTCTGGACCGTATGCTCCCCGGCACAGACGGCGTGGCCGTGCTGAAGGAGCTGCGGCGCAGAGGCTGCGCTGTGCCCGTCATCCTTCTCACCGCCCTGGGGGAGCTTGCGGACAAAATACAGGGGCTGGACGCCGGGGCCGACGACTATATTGTCAAGCCCTTTGCCTTTGGCGAGATTATGGCCCGCATCCGCAGCGTCACCCGCCGGCCCCGGGCCTGGGAGAACATCCCCCTCTTCCGCTTTGGCGACCTGACCCTCTCTCCCACAGAAAACCTGCTGAAAGGCCCTGGGGGCGAATGCCGGCTCTCCAAAAGAGAGTCCCAGCTGATGGAGGCCCTGCTCCGCAACCCTGGCCAGACTCTCCCCCGAGAGACCCTGCTGCTGCGGGTGTGGGGGCCCGACACCGAGGTAGAGGCCGGCAACCTGGATAACTACGTCCACTTCCTGCGCCGCCGCATCCGGTTCGTGAAAAGCGTGGTGGCCTTGTCCACAATCCGCGGGGTGGGCTACCGTCTGGAAGGGGTGTGAGGGGATGTTCCGCAAGCTGCACCGGCAGATGGCCCTGTTCTGCACCCTGGTCACAAGCTGCATTCTGGTTGCCATGACCGCTCTGTGTCTGTTCCTGTCAGAGCGCTCCATGCGGGAGACGCTGCGCCAGTCCTTCCTCAACCACATGACCCAGGTCATTTTTTATCTACAAGACCTGACTGTGGTGGAGGGTCCGGAGCTCACCAGAATGGAGCAAGCGCAATACATATTCTACCTGTTCGACAATGGCCTGCCCCTTCTGCACCGCACGGCAGGGTTTGCCGAAGACAAGGACCTCTGCCAGCTGGCTATGAAGACCGCCGCCCGGGACTACCAGCTGGACGTTGTTTCTCCCCAAAACAACCCCCACGCCGTAGAATGGCGGCAGTTCTCTCTTCGGGACAAGGCGGGGCGGAACTACTTTGCGGCTGTGGCCGTGTTTCGCCGGAGAAAGGTCGGCTGCTTGCAGGCCGTGGCTCTGTTCCCTTTGGCAAAGCAGGACAAGCAATTCAATGAGCAGCGTTGGCTTTTCGCGGGCATTGACCTGGTTGGCTGCATTATTTTTCTGATCTTCTCCTGGTTCTTTGTCAAAAAGCTGCTGCGCCCGGTTGAGGAGACCCGGCAGAAGCAGGTTCAGTTTGTGGCGGCAGCGTCCCACGAGCTGCGCTCTCCTCTGGCGGTGATGCTCTCCAACCTCTCCGCTCTGGAAAGAGCCGGGCCACAGGAACGCCCCCGGTTCCAGAAAAACATCCAAACCGAGGGCCTGCGCATGAGCCGGTTGATTGACGACCTGCTGGCCCTGGCCAATGCCGACAGCCATTCCTGGAGCATACGCAGAGAGCCCGTTGAGCTGGACACCCTGACCCTGGAGCTCTATGAAAAGTATTCCCGCCCCGCCCGGGAGAGCGGCCTGCTGCTCACTGTCACTCTGCCGGAGGAGGGCCTGCCCCCCACCCCGTGCGACGGCGGACGGGTCGAACAGGCGGTGTCTGTCCTCATCAACAACGCCCTCAGCTACACGCCCTCCGGGGGGCAGGTGGACATCATTCTCTCCCAGCTCAGCGGGGGCAAAATGATGTTTACCGTCCAGGACAACGGCCCCGGCATACCGGACCAGGAAAAGCCTCTCATCTTCCAGCGTTTTTACCGGGCAGACCCCTCCCGCCAGGACCGGGAACACTTTGGACTGGGCCTGTGCGTGGCCCAGGAGATTGCCCACCTGCACCGCGGCAAGCTGTGGGTAGAGGATACCCCCGGCGGTGGCGCACGGTTCAAGCTGATCATCTAACGCTGCTCTGCCTGCGCCCCCAAAGAAGCCCTTGCCCCCTGTTTGTGATGCCCCATTTTTGCCCATCCCTTTTTCTGTACCGAGTTTGTCCACAGCCCCACGCCTCCCCAAAAGCAAAAGCCCGTCTGTAGAAAGGAACGCCTTTCCTCAGACGGGCTTTGTTCAACATTAAAATTGGTTATTTACGGCTGCGCCATACGGTCCTCTTCTGTCAGCCCGCGAATCACCCGGCAGGGGACCCCAGCCGCCAGGCTGCGGGGAGGCACGTCCCGGGTCACCACGCTACCCGCGCCAATCACACTGCCCTCGCCAATGGTCACTCCGCCGCACACGGTCACATTCGCGGCCAGCCAGCAGTCGTCCTCAATGGTGATGGGCAGGGCATACTCCGGCTGAACCACATGGCCGGTAGTTATGTCAACCTGGCTCCGTTGCTGGGCCAGTAAGGGGTGCATGGGAGCCGCCAGGGTGCAGTTCGGCCCAATCAATACATGGTCGCCAATGGTGACAGCCGCGCAGTCCAGAACCGTGAGATTGTAGTTGGCCGAAGCGCCCTTGCCCAGCCGCAGATGACAGCCATAGTCCACCCGCAGAGGCTGGGCCAGCCAACTGTCCTCCCCCATCTCCCCCAACAGCTCCTGCAAAATTCCGGCCATTTCATCAAAGGCGTCCGGCGGCAGATTGTTAAACCGGTAGGTCAGCCCCCGGGCCCTCCGGCGCATGGCAGTAAGCTCCGGGTCCCCCGGGTCGTACAAAAGCCCTGCCAGCATCCGCTCCCTGGGGGTCAGCGGCGGCAGCTTCTTTACCATAATATAGTCGTCCATCACATAGCCATGCCCAATATCTGTGGTCACGCTGTCTGTCACCACATACCCATAGTGCCGGTATATGTCAGCGGCATGGGTGTTGTGCTTGTTGACCGTCAAGCGGACCAGCTCCAAGCCCAAACGCCGGGCTTCCCGCTCCACCAGCTCAAAGGCCATGCGCACCCCGCCCCGCCCCCTGGCCTCAGGCAGAAGATAGACCTTGCTCAAAAACATCTCCTCCCGGCCCTCATACCGGGGAGAAAAGCCCACAAAGCCCATCACCCTCCCATCCTCTTCCAGAGTATGGTACTGGTAGTGTTCCCGCTCCATCTGCTCCGCCACCGCATGGGGCGACTGAAATTTCTCCACCATATAGTCCACCTGACCCGGCGGGAGCAGCGGGTCATAGGTCAGGTGCCAGACCTGGCCGGCAACCTGACACATGGCGGCAATCTGCTGTTCATTCTCCACCTTTTTCAGTTGAAATCCCACATCAGTTCCTCCTTATTCCTTGTCTTCCCGCAGCGCGTCCGGCTCCGCGGAAAACTCGCTGTAGTTCCCCAAAAAGGAGAAGCGGGGCAGCTCCGCGTTCAGCCCGCAAATCAGCTCCAAAGTCTCCGGCGTGTGGATGCAGCCGGTAAAGTCCAGGTAGAAGTCATACTCAAACTCGCTGCCTGGAATGGGGCGGGATTCAATCTTTGTCAGATTCAGCCCCCCAATGGCAAACCGCTGCAACACATTATGTAAACTACCGGTCTTGTGCGCCAGAGAGAAGCAGAGACTAATCTTACTGGCGTCCTCCGGCAGAATCGCCTCCCGAAAAACCGCAATAAACCGGGTGGTATTGTTCTTGACATTCTGAATCCCCTGTTCCAGAATGGTAAGCCCATACCGCCGGGCCGCCTCCGCAGAACAGATTGCCCCTGTCCCTGCCGGACGCTGCTCCGCCACCAGCTGTGCGGCTGCGGCAGTATTGCTGAACTCCTCCGACGCCAGCCCCCGGGCGTCAAGAAATTCCGAGCACTGGGACAGAGCCTGTGGGTGGGACAGCACCCGAGTAACAGGCCCGTCCCCGGCAGCCGCCAGACAGTGTTCAATTTTTATGTCAACCGCCCCCACAATATAAAAGCGGTAGCGAAGAATCAGGTCGTACACCGCGTTTACCGAACCGGCAGCGGAATTCTCCACCGGCAGCACCCCAATCGCGCCCTGGTCCACCGCATGAAAGACCTGGCTGAATTCCGAGACAAAGCTCAGCTCTGTCTCACCAAACAGGCACCGGGCCGCTTGGTGGGAATAAGCCCCCTGCACCCCCTGGCACACCACCTGCCCCAAAGGAGCGGGCAGCTGCCGCCTGGCCTCCCGCTCCAGCTGCCGCAGAGGGGCGTCCTGCTCCAAAAGCCCATGCTGCCGGGCCCGGCTGATAGACATAATGCTCTGATACAACGCCGCCGCACTGCCTCCCAAGTCCCCGGCCTGCGCCCGCACCCGGTCCAGAATCTCCTGCTCCCGCTGGGGGCTCAGCACAGGCTTTCCTGCCGCGCGTTTAATCTCCGCCACCTGCCGGGAGCACTCCATCCGTTTTAAAAACAGCGGCAGCAGCTCCTGGTCAATGCGGTCGATCTCCTCCCGCTGGCAGGCCATCTGCCGCTGAAATTCCTTCTCATCCAATTCCCAGACACCAACCTTCCACACAAAAATATGGTAAACAAAATCAAAATTACGTCTCCTATCGCCGCGTTATGTCAACTAGTTGGAAAGGAGCAGGTCCAACGCAGCCACACACGCGGCCGCTTCCAACGCCGCCGCCGCCCGGGGGACAATACAGGGGTCGTGCCGCCCGGTAACCCGCAGCTTCGCGTCTGCCATAGTGCGCAGGTCCACCGTGTCCTGCTCTCTGGAAATGGAGGGGGTCGGCTTCAGCGCAGCGCGGAAAATCACCGGCATACCGCTGGTAATGCCCCCAAGAATGCCTCCCGCATGGTTGGTGCGGCAGCGCACCTGTCCGCCGTCCATATAGAACGGGTCGTTATTCTCACTGCCCAAACGCTCCGACACGGCAAAGCCCGCGCCAAATTCCAGCCCTTTGACTGCCGGAACGCCAAACACCAACGACGCAATCCGGTTCTCCACCCCGTCAAACATGGGGTCGCCCAAACCGGCGGGCAGGCCCAGAATCGCGCACTCTACCTGCCCCCCTGCGCTGTTCTGGTCCAGCCTGGCCCGCTCAATGGCCACCCGCATAGCCTCCCGTACCGAGGGCTCCACTACAGGAAAATACTCCCGGTTCAGCCGGTCCAGCGTCTCCTTGGTCAGACCCACCGGGTCAAAAGCCGGGTCGGCCCGGTCGCAGCCCGCAATCTTGACCACATGAGAGCCCACAGCCACCCCCCGCCGGTCCAGAAGCTGCCGCGCCACCGCTCCTGCGAATACCAGCGGCGCGGTCATCCGGCCGGAGAAATGTCCGCCGCCCCGCACGTCCTGAAACCCGCCGTATTTCACCTGAGCCGTGTAGTCCGCATGACCGGGCCGGGGCAGGTATTTCAGTTGACTGTAATCCTTTGGGCGTTGGTTCTGGTTCACAATCATCGCGCACAGGGGCGCACCCGTGGTCACTCCGTCCAAAAGGCCGCAGAGTACCTGGGGCTCGTCCGGCTCCCGGCGGGTGGTGGCTGTCCTGTCCTGACCCGGCGCCCGGCGCGCCATCTGTACCAGTAGGTCCTCCCACACAATGGTTTCTCCTGCAGGCAGGCCCTCAATATTTACCCCAATGGCCTGGGTATGGCTGCCTCCAAAAATGGAAATCCGCAGCTTGTCACCCCAACTCGACGACATGAGCATCTCCTCCTAGTTTGGTGAATTCTTCATAAAAATCAGGATAGGTTTTGGTGATACTCCAGGGATGCGTCACCCGGACAGGCTCCCGGCTGCGCAGGCCGGCCCCAGCCAGAGCCATCAGCACCCGGTGGTCGTTCTGACCGTCTGCCAGCCCTCCCGCCAGGGCCTTCACCCCGGTAATCCGCATTTCGTCCCCCAAATCCTGGGCGCTGCCCCCCAGGGCCGTAATGGCCTGCACCATAGCGGCCAGCCGGTCGCTCTCCTTCAGCCGGAGCCGCGCCCCGTTGCAGAGCCGGGTCTCCCCCTCGCTCAGGGCGGCGCAGACAGACGCGGCAGGCGCCATGTCTGTAATCTGAGACACATCCAGCGTCTGCCCCCGCAGTCCGCCAAAGGAACAGGCTGCGTTGGGATTCTGCGCCACTAAGAGATCGTCCTCCCACCAGACCGGCAGACCGAAGCCGCCAAAAACCTCAACGCAGGCCCGGTCTCCCTGCAGGGAATCCTTCCGAAGCCCCTCCAATTCCACCCGGGCCCCGGTTGGCGACAACGCCGCCATATTCAAATAAAAAGCCGCCTGAGACCAATCCCCTTCCACAATGTACTCCCGGGGCATATACCGCTGATTGCCTGGAATCTGCCAGCCCTCCCCAGCAGTCTCAACCGTCACCCCATAGTCTTTGAGGATGTCCAGTGTCATATTCACATAACCCTCTGACTCAAGGGGCGTGGTCAGCAAAAGCTCGCTGTCCCCTGGCAGCAGCGGCAGGGCCATCAGCAGCCCCGTGACAAACTGGGAGCTGATGTTTCCCGGCAGGGCATAGCGTCCGGGCGTCAGCCGGCCCTCAATTTCCAGGGGCAGCCCGCCCTCCGAGAGAAAGCCCACCCCATGGGCAGGCAGCAGCTCGCCATAAACGCCGATGGGCCGCTGGGGCAGCCGCCCTTGCCCGGTGAACCGCCAACGCCCCCCCAAAGCCCCACAGATGGGAATCAGAAACCGCAAAAGCGAGCCGGATTCTCCGCAGTCAAACTCCCCCCCCTGGGCCTGGGCCAGCTGCCGCGCCGCTGACAAAGTGGCGTTAATATCTCCGCTGGGCGCGAGCCCCTGGGGTTGGGGCCCGCCGGCCAGGGCGGCGCAGAGAATCGCCCGAATGGCGGCGGACTTGCTGGGCGGCACCCGGACTCTGCCGCCGGAAAAGCTGTGACCATATATAACCTGCTGCATGAAAAGCCTCCTGTTAGCACCCAATATCCTTGCTAATATCCTGATGATTTCTGTTTGGAGAAGGCCAACGCCTTTGCAAAGCAAAAGAGAAGCGCTTCGCACTTCAGGGCTTCTCCTTGTGTTCGTCAGAACACATGATTCCATAAATCTGTTCGGAGAAGTCCGGTGCTGTGACTTGGCATCGCCAAGTCATGCGCAGCAAAAGAGAAGCGCTTCGCGCTTCAGGGCTTCTCCTTGTGTTCGTCAGAACACATTATACCATGCTTTGTGGATGCTTGCAAGAAAAAATAGCGCAGTGCGCAGTCCCATGCCGTCAAACAGAAAGGACCCCAGACGCTCCCCGCCTGCGGTCCTGATGAATCGTCCTTGACTGTAATGGCAATATGGTTCCGCTCCCCCTCCTTGTCTCTTTTATTCCGGGACGCTCCCCCGGATGGAATCCGCGGCAGAGCCGTCGCAGCTCCCCCCCTCTGAACCGAGGCTGTGGGTAATAATCCGGAACAGCACTGGCTTCATCTCCTCCAAGCTGCCTGGGCGCTGCTCCACCATGCAGCCATAGCACACGCTGACACACATGCTCACAATGGCGGTAAGCCAGCGGTAGAGCTCCAATTCGTCACACCCGGCCATTTCCGGGCAGGAGCGCACCACCCCGTACACCTTGGCAAAAAGAGGATGCAGCTCCCCGTCCTCCTGCAGCTCGTCCGCCCTGGGCCACTTGAGATTGTGCCGGATCAGCCGCAGCGCGAACACATTATGGCTCAGCTCCTCCAAAAGGCAGTCGGCCAACGCCAGAACCTTTTCGGTAAAGCTCACCTGTCCCAGGGTCTTCACATGGGCCAGGGCCTGGTCAAACAGCCCCTCGCTGATGCGCCAGATCAACGCCTGGGCAATGGCGTCCTTGTCCGCAAAATAGAGGTAGAACGTCCCCTTTGCCACCCTGGCCCGGGTGACAATGTTGTCGATGCTGGTCTTCCCGGCCCCCTGCTCCATAAAGAGCTCATAGGCCGCGTCCAGCAGCGCCTGCCGCTTTTTCAGCTTGTTTTCCTGCAGCTTGCCCATGGGCCTCACCATTCCTCCGCTGTTTTTCCTATATCATAACCCATCCTGGCGGAAAAGGCAAGACCCTGCTTGACTTCCAGTCATTTCACCTCCACTTCTTATACAAGCTCGCTGCGCAGCAGCTCCAAAAGACGTTTCTCCCGCCGGCTCACCTGCACCTGGGTCATTCCCAGCTCCACGCCGGTGCGGGCCTGGGTCAGCCCCTGAAAATACCGCAGCTCCAGCAGCTGCCTGTCCCTTGGCTCCAGCCTCTCCAGCTGCTGGCGCAGGCTCAGCCGCTCTGTCAAACCCTCCTCCGGCGGGTCTATGGGCACCTCCACCTGCTCTCCCTCCGGTCCCGCAGTGAGAGAGACCGGCTGGCGCAGCGCCCCCAGGGCCAACGCCGCCCGTTCCGGCGGCACCTCCAACGCCTGAGCCAGCTCGTCGATGGTGGGCGCTCTCCCCTCCTTTTCTATCATGGCCTGCGACAGCTTCAGCACCCGTGCGGCCAGCTCCCGCAGCCCCCGAGACACCCGCATGGCGCCGCCGTCCCGGAAGAGCCTGCGAATCTCCCCCAGAATCACCGGCACCGCATAGGTGGAAAACCGCAGCCCCCGTTCCGGCTCAAACCGCTGGGCGGCCTTCACCAGCCCCAAACAGCCCGCCTGGTACAGGTCGTCATACTCCAAGCCCCGGCCTGAGAACCGCCGGGCGCACAAATGTACCAGCCCCAGGTTTTCCGTGACAGTCTGGGCGCAGTCCCTTTTCTTCTCCTGCTCAATCATCTGCTTTTTTCTGAGAAAAATTCTTGGAAAGAGTCACCGTAGTGCCCCTTCCCGGCCGGGAGGACACCCGCACGCCATCGCAGAAGCTCTGCATCACCGCAAAGCCCAGGCCGGCCCGTTCCTCGCCCCCTGTGGTGAACAGCGGCTCCATGGCCTGCTCCACATCCGCAATGCCGCAGCCCTTGTCCCGCACCCGGACCACCGCCCTGCCCCCCTCAAAGAGCTTGACCGTTATGTAAACCACGCCGATTCTGTCCCCATAGCCGTGCACTACTGCGTTGGTCACCGCCTCTGATACCGCGGTGCGCAAATCGGACAAATCCGCCACCGTGGGGTCGGCCTGGGCCAAAAACGCCGCCACCGCCGCCCGGGCAAAGCCCTCGTTCACCGAGCTGGATGGAAAACTGATCTGAACCTGATTCAACAGCCGCGCAGCCATCAGCCCGCCCTCCTCTCAATAGCCGCCAGCGAGGCCACCCCCGCCAGCTCCACCATTTTGTTCAGGCTGGGGGACAGGCCGCACAGCACTACCCGGCCCCGCCAGGCTCCGCACAGGCGCACCCGGCCCAAAATCAGCCCGATCCCCGAGCTGTCCATAAATGGCACGTCAGAAAAATCCAGCCGCAGCATATAGGGCTTCAGCTTCTGGGCCGAGGCGTCAATGGCCTCCCTCAGCTCCCGGGCGGCATGGTGGTCAATCTCCCCGGTCAACCGCGCGGTAAGCACCCCCTCCTTATATCCAAGCTGCACGCTCATCCAGCATCCTCTCCAATCCAATGGGTTTGCCTCCATTATAGAGGCTTGTCCCCGCAAATCCCGGTGAAATTTGTTGACTAAAAAAATTTTTCCTCTGGGCCCCGGGGCTTTCTGCCGTCTCATGACGACGGAAGGGAAAGCGGCTGGCATGGCTGGCCCGGAGTCAACAGAAAAATAATTTTTTCGCCAAAGTATTGCATCCTGACCAGCGGGGTAGTATAATGAAAGCGTCATAAAAGATAGCGATAAAATGGAGGAATTTGCATATGGCTTCGATTACAAAGGACACAATCATCGGCGAGATTCTGGACCTGGACCAGACCACTGCCCCCTACTTCCTGGAAATGGGCATGCACTGCCTGGGCTGCCCCTCTGCCCGGGGCGAGACCCTGGAGCAGGCCTGCGCGGTCCACGGTGTGGACGCTGACGAGCTGGTCAGCAAGATCAACGAGCATCTCAGCGGCAAATAACCGCCGCTTTCAACACCAGCCAGCGCCGCGCGGTATGGGGGTCTCTCTCAGCCGGGCGGCAGTTGGCATTTATGGAGGCTCTCATGCCAAGACCCCTGTTTACCCTCAGCCCCCGGCTGGCCGCCTGCGGGGCCTTTGTCCGCACCGGCTCCCCTCTCATCGACGTGGGCACCGACCATGCCTACCTCCCCATCTGGCTGCTGCGCACCGGCGCCGTCCCCCGGGCTGTCTGCTGCGATATCAATCCCGGGCCCCTTCGCTCCGCCGAACACCACGCCCGAGAGTACCACACGGAGGACCGGCTCCGGCTGGTGCTCAGCGACGGTCTGGCCGGCTTGGGGCCTGAGGACGGAGACGACATCGTCATTGCCGGCATGGGCGGGGAGCTGATTCTGCGCATTGTGGCCTTGGCCCCCTGGCTGAAGGACCCTGCCAAGCGTCTGATCCTACAGCCCATGTCCGCTGCCAGCGAGCTCCGGGCCGGGCTGTGGGAGCTGGGCTTTCCCATTCACACCGAGCGTGCCGTAGAGGACCACGGAAAGGTCTACACCGTCCTTTGCGCTCAGTACGCCGGGCCCCTTCCCCCGGTCGACCCGGTCTATCTGGAAATGGGCCGGCTGACTCCTGGGGAGCCGGCTGTGCACCGGTACGCTGTAAAAACCGTAAGGCGGCTGACAGACCAGCTTCGGGGAGCCGAAGCCCGGGGAGAAGACGGCTCCCGGCTGCGGCAGCTGATCCGCCAGATCGTCCAACAATACGCCGTTGATTAGGAGGAAAACATGGCAAGAATTTGCGATATTTATGACGTCATCCATGCGGTAGCCCCCTTTGACAGCCAGCTGTCCTTTGACAACAGCGGCCTGCTGGTGGGCGACCCGTCCACCCCTGTCACCCGGGCCCTGCTCTGTCTGGACATTACCGAGAGCGTCATTGAAGAGGCCGCGGGCATGAACGCCAACCTGATCATCAGCCACCACCCGGTGATTTTTGAGCCCCTGCGCCGGCTCTCCGGCCGGGAGCCCGCCTGGCTGCTGGCAAGGCAGGGCATTGCCGCCCTGTGCTGCCACACCAACCTGGACCTGTCCCCTGTGTGCGGGGTCAACATTGCCTTGGCCAGCCGCCTGGGGCTGCGGAATGTCCGGCGGGAGGATGTGTTCGGAGAGGAGACTGTGCTCTTTTCCGGCGAATGCGACGCCATGGACCCAGCGGATTTTGCCCAAATGGTGCGGGACCGGCTGGGCGCGGGCGGGGTACAGTGGTTCCCCGGAGAGGGCGCGGTAAAGAAGGTGTTTTTCTGCAGCGGCTCTGGGGGCGGTGAGGCTGGGTTTGCCGCCTGCCGGGGGGCCGACGCCTTTGTCACCGGCGAAATGAAGCATCATGAGGCCTTGGAGGCAGCGCGTCTGGGCCTCACCTGCGTGGTGGCCGGGCACTATGAGACCGAGGTGGTCTTCCGGGAATTCCTGGCCGCCTACCTGAAAAAACGGGCGCCGGATACGGCGTTTCTCATCAGTAAGGCAGAAACGCCGCCCTTTGCCCATGTCTGAATCCAGGAGGGAACCCAATGACCATCCAACCCGGAACAGCAGAAGACCTTGGGGCCATCGGCCTGCTCTATGAGGAGCTGAACGCCCGCATGGCTGCGCTTCAGCCAGACAATTTTCGTCCAGCCAGACAGAACGACGCCTGGATTCTCTCCCAGCTGACAGAGGAAAACAGCGACTTTTTAACCGCCCGCACCAACGAGGGGACAGTCATCGGCTTTGCTCTTGTGCAGTTTCGGGACACCCCCGACGTCCCCAGCTTTATTCCCCGCCGGTATACCTATCTGATGGACCTGGTGGTAACCGAGAGCTGCCGGGGCCAGGGCGCCGGCAAGGCGCTGTTGGCGGAGGTGGAGCGCTGGGCCAGAGCCCGGGGCTCGGAGTTTATCGAGCTGGGCGTGCTCAGCGAAAACACCGCCGCCCTGCGGGTATACGAAGGCTGCGGCTATACCGAGCGCAGAAAGGTCATGGGGCGCAGCCTGAACTAATACGGAAAGGAAAACATATCATGGCACTTGACGGGGCGTTTTTGCGCCATATCAAAAAAGAATTGGAGGGCGTTCTGCTGGAAGCCCGGGTGGACAAAATCCATCAACCCAACCGGGAGGAGCTGGTCATCGCCTTTCGCAGCCGTGAAACCGCCTGCAAGGTGCTGTTCTCCGCCCGGGCCAACAGCGCCCGGGTCCACCTGACCCAGATTGCCCTGGAGAACCCCAAGCAGCCCCCCATGCTGTGCATGCTGCTGCGAAAAAAGCTGCTGGGGGCCAAGCTCACGGCCATTCGCCAGCCGGAGCTGGAACGGCTGCTGCATTTTGACTTTGACTCCATCGACGAGCTGGGCGACCATGTCACCCTGACCCTGACCATGGAAATCATGGGACGTTACAGCAATATTATGTTAACCGGACCCGACGGAAAAATCATTGACGCCCTGAAGCGGGTAGACGCGGAGATGAGCTCTCAGCGATTGGTGCTGCCTGGACTTCCCTATCAGCTGCCGCCTCCCCAGGACAAGCTGTGTATGCTCACCGCCGGCCCTTCGGAGCTCTCCGCCGCGCTGAAGGCTCTGCCCAGAGACATGGAGCTCTCCAAAGCTCTGCTGACCGTGCTGCAGGGGGTGTCGCCGGTGGTCTGCCGGGAGCTGGCCCACCGGGTGGGCCGGGGAAGGGAACTTACCGCCTTTACACTGGATGAGGAGCAGCAATTCCGGCTCAGCTACTTTTACCAACGCTGGCGGGAGACTGTGGAGCAGGTCAGCGGCACACCCCACATGGTGGTAAACCTGCAAAAAAAGCCGCAAGACTTTTCCTTTACAGACATCCAGCAGTACGGGACCTCTGCGGTGGTGCGGCAAGCGGAGAGCTTTTCACAGCTGCTGGACCAGTTCTATCTGGAACGGGACACCCTGGAGCGTATGCGGGTGCGGGAGCAGGATCTGCTGCGGCTGCTGGGCACCCACTCCGAGCGGCTGGCCCGAAAAATCAACGCCCAAAAGGCCGAGCTGGAGCAGTGCGCCCAGCGGGAGAGCCTGCGGGTGGCCGGCGACCTGTTAAGCGCCAACCTTTACAGCTTGGAGAAGGGCAGCTCTCAGGTCCAGTTAGAGAATTTTTACGCAGACCCGCCTGTCCCCCTGACCATTTCCCTGGACCCGGCGCTCACCCCCAACCAGAACGCGCAGAAGTATTATAAGGAATACCGCAAAGCAAAAACCGCGGAGGAGAAGCTCAACGAGCAAATCGACCTGGCGGGAAAGGAGCTGGTCTACCTTGATTCTGTCCTGGACGCCTTAGCCCGGGCGGAAAACGAGCGGGACCTGGCGGAAATCCGGGCGGAGCTCAAGGAGCAGGGGTACATCCGCTCTCTCCGCAGCAAAAAGGAGAAGCCCGCCGGCATCAGTGAACCTCTCAGCTTTACAACCTCCGATGGCTTTACCGTGCTGGTGGGCCGTAACAACCGGCAGAATGACAAGCTGACCTTAAAGCTTGCCAACAACAATGACGTCTGGTTTCATGTCAAAAACATACCTGGCTCCCACACCGTGCTGGTGACAGATGGGCGAAGCCCTACCCCCACCGCGATGGAGGAGGCGGCAGTGCTGGCCGCTCAGCACAGCAAGGCCAAGGGCTCCGGCCAGGTGCCGGTGGACTACACCCAGGTGCGGCATGTAAGCAAGCCCCAGGGCTCCCGCCCGGGCATGGTGATTTATGTCAACTATAAGACGATTTATGTTAACCCCACAGAATAGCCCATCGAAAAGAAAATAGAACCGCCGCCACTGAAAATCTGAGTCCATATGAAACAAAAAACCCCCGCGAACCCATTCACTGTGTTCGCGGGGATTTTTTATAGCGCGTTCCTGGAATGAAGAATCCACTTTGCCCGGTCCCTGGGGTCCAGGCCCCGACGCTTGGCGGTTTTGCCCAATTCCAGCGGACAGGGCTCATAGCCGGAGAAGCGTGTGCTAAGCATCCCCCGTCCCCCGGTGAGACTGCCAAATTCCACAGGATAGCTGAGAGATTCCGCCACCGGCACTCTTGCCTCCATGGTCAGCTCTGTCTTGTGAATGACCGGGGGCTCAAAGCTCCCCCGCATCGCCAGCACATCCCGAATCAGCCGGCCCGCGTGCTCCTCGCCGGCGCTCATGCGCAGGGTGGTCATGGGCTCCAACAGCGTGCAGCCGGTGTTTTCCAGGCCGTTCATCAAAGCCATGGGGGTGGCAGTGAAAAAGTCCAGGGGATGGGTGTGGATCAGATGGTGGCTGCCCCCGGTAAGGGTGATTTTCAGGTCAGTGACCTCCCAGCCGTACAGCCCCTGCTTCAAGGCCCCGGGCAGCGTCTGGGCAATGTGGGCCTGGTAGCGGGACAGAATCACCCTGTCCCCCACCGCCGACTCAAATTGAAAGCCAAAGCCCCTCTCCCTGGGCTCAATGTCAAACTGGATGCAGGCCCAGCAGGGCTTGGGCCAGGTGTAGTTTTCTATGCCCACCCCAGCCTTTGCAGGGGTCTCTTTATAAATGACAGAGGGACTGTCAAACGCCGCTTCCAGCCCAAACCGGTCCTGAAGAAAAGCGGCAATCACCTCCAACTGGATCATGCCTGTGATCTTGATGTACAGCTCCCGCTCCTCCGGCTCCCATTCCATATCCAGAAGCGGGTCCTCCTCCGTCAGCTCCCCCAAAGCCTCCACCAGCTCAGTCAAACGCTCCGGCGCCTTTGGAAACACCTGCACCTTCAGCAGAGGCGCCGTCAGACTGACCTCCCGAAAGAGGGCCTCCTCCCCAATCACATCCCCGGTCCGCACCTGAGAGAGGCCGTACAGCGCGCCAATGTCCCCGGCAGCCAGACGGCCCATGTCCGCCTGCCGGTTTGCCAGCACCCGGCGGATCTGGGTCACCTTCTCCACCTGGCTCCTGCCCCGCAGAGGGACCGGGTCCCGGTTGGCAATGCTGCCCGAAAACAACCGCACATGAGCAGCCTTCCCCATACCCCTTTCATGCTCCACCTTATACACCAGACCAGAAAGAGGACCGTCCTCCTGCCGGGAGGCCTTGGGCAGCAGACAAATCCCGTCCAGCAGCTCCCCAACGCCAATGCCCAACGCCGCCGCCCCCAGGTAGACAGGGAAGGCCTGCCGGGCGGCAATTTTCTCTCTCAACGCCCGCCCCAGCACAGGCAGGGGGATCGGGCGGTCCTCCAAAAAGCAGGTCTCAGCCTCTGAGTCGCTGTCCACCGCCAGCTCAGTCAAACGGTCGTTGAAAGGGCCCTGCTCCCAGTCCAGAGGGAACACCTGGCAGGCGCGGGTCTGAGCTGCCTCCCAGCGTTCCATCACCACCAGCTCCGAAGAAAACCGGGCCGTCAGCTCCTCAAGCAGCGCCTGAGGCTCTGCCCCCACCCGGTCCAGCTTGTTGACAAAGAGCAGCGCCGGCATATTCAGCCGGCTCAACGCCTCCCACAGCAGCTCTGTCTGCCCCTGAATCCCCTCAGAGGCCGGCACCACCAGCACCGCGGCGTCCAACACCGAGAGGCTTCGCTGGACTTCCCCGGCAAAGTCCACGTGACCGGGGGTGTCGATCAAATTGATCTGGGTGTCCCCCCAAAACAGCCGGGTAGAGGAGGCCTTGACAGAGATGCCCCGCTGACGCTCAATGTCCAGCCAGTCAGTCTGGGCGTCCCGGCCATCTACGCTGCCCAGGGTGCGCAGCTCCCCCGCCGCGTAGAGAAGCTGCTCGGTGAGGGTGGTTTTCCCCGCGTCCGCATGGGCCACAATTCCAATGTTGATGATATCCTTCATACCGGCCTCCTGGTCTTCCGCCTGTCTCCGTGTCAAAAATTCAGGTATATTGTATAATACCCGAGGCGTTCTGTCAAGGCGTTGACAAAGACAAAAAGAGCACCCCCGCCACTACAACGAAAACCGCAAATTCCTTTTCCCAACCCATACTTTATAATCAGTACCGTGTACACTACCCCCGGCTGTCAAACCCAAATTTGAGGACCCCGCCACACACAGCCTGAACCAAAAAGACCCGACAGCGTTCTTCTCCGCTGCCGGGCCTTTACAAAGCCTGCATATATCCTATTATGGTAAGAATTGGGCTACCCCAGCTACTCCTCCGGTGTCTGACTGCCAGAGGGTGTGCCATCCAACTCCTGACCGTCCGAAGACCCGTCGCCTGGCTCCTGACCGTCCGAAGACCCATCGCCCGGCTCCTGACCATCCGAAGACCCGTCGCCCGTCTCCTGACCATCCGAAGACCCATCGCCCGGTTCCTGACCGTCCGAGGACCCGTCGCCCGGCTCCTGACCATCCGAGGACCCGTCGCCCGGCTCCTGACCATCCGAAGACCCGTCGCCCGGCTCCTGACCGTCCGAAGACCCGTCGCCCGGCTCCTGACCGTCCGAGGACCCGTCGCCCGGCTCCTGGCTCTCCATCCAGTCCGCAAAGGCCATCAGCACAACCGCCGCCTGAGCCCGGCTGGACCGCTCCTCAGGCAGGAACGCACCCCGGTCGTTGCCGGAGAAAAGGCCGGTTGCTGTCATCTGCTCCACCGCCCTCAGGGCCCAGCCCGCAATCCTCGCCCGGTCGGTATACTTCTCCGCCGCTCCGGCGCTGTCCGGCAGGGTAACGCCCCGAGCCCGGATCAGGTTGGCAAAAATCAGGCTCATCTCCTGCCTGGTAATGCTCCGCTCCGGCCGGAAGGTGCCATCTGGAAAACCGGTAGCCAGCCCTCTGTCATACGCCCAGGCAACAGCCTTGGTGTAGTATTTGCCCTGCGCCACATCCGAGAAGGGCATGGCCCACACCGTCTCCTGGTCCACGCTTTCCCCGGACCACTGGAACAGCATGGTCATCAGCTGGGCCCGGCTCACCGAATCGCCAGGGGCAAAGCGCCCGCCGCCAACTCCGCCCAAATACCCGGCAGACACAGCCCGGTCCAGCTGCTCATAATACCACTGTCCCTTCCATACGTCCCGGAAAAAATTGCCCCGGCTGGAATAGGAGGCCCGAACCGCAGGGCTGTCCAGCCAGCCCTCTTTACCGGCATAGACGCTGATCTCCGTACCCGGCTCCAGGGCCACAGGGCCGGTATACAGGCCCGCCTCCCCATTCAGAACACAGGTAACAGCCGCCCCAGGCGTATCGCAGGTAACTGTCAGCACGCCCTCTGTCACGTCAATACGGGGCGTGGCCGTCACCGGCATGGTGAGGGCCTTAGAGACTGTGTCGCTTTTGCCGCCGTTCATGTTAAAAGCCGCCACCGCCCGCACCGTGCAGGGGGTCGACGCCAGAAAGGGCCCGGAATAGCGTTTGCTGGCCTGATTCAGAGCCTTGCCGTCCGTGCTGTAGTAAATGCTGGCCCCGTCCTGGGCGGTTATGGTGACACGGTACTGGCCTCCCTCCGGCACAGCGGAGATCACCGGCGCCTTCACCGGCCCCAGATCGCTGCCCGTGGGGGCGCAGCGGGTGACCTGCACCCCATTGCGCAAAGCCGTGCCCCGGCGGCGAAACAGCTCATTGATGGTGACAAACTCATAGCCCCGGGCCTGAAGAATATCGATTGCCGCCAGCGAACCGGGAATGGTGGTGGCATGAATGTCATGCACCAGAATAATGTCCCCGTCGCTGGTGCTGCCCACAATGCGGTTTTTCACTGTCTCCGCGTTCCGATACAGCCAGTCCTGGGGGTCCACCGCCCACATGGCCAGAGGAGCCCCCACCGCCCGCAGGGTAGCGGCAGTGCCGCTGCCATAGGGGAGCCGCACCATGTAGCCGGTCCCCTTGCCGCAGGCCCGGTCAAGCACCGCGTTGGTGCGCTGAACCTGGCTCTGCACCCCATACTCGGAGAGATTGGCCAGGTTGCTGTGGTCATAGCTGTGGTTGGCAATCTGGTGCCCCTCCTGATAGGCCCGCTCCACCACAGCCGGGTAGCGGGCCGCGTTGGACCCCAGCATAAAAAAGGTTGCCTTGACTCCCCGGGCCTTCAGCCCATCCAGCAGCTGATCCGTATAGGGGCCGGGGCCGTCGTCATAAGTAATCGCCGCCAGCTTTTTGCCAGCATACCGCTCAGCCTCCTCCACACTCTCCGGCTGAGCGGCTATTTCTTCCTCCCCCTCTGGGGCGGGCGGGGCCTCCGTCTCAGCCCTCTGGTCCGCCGCCTCCATTTCCGCCATAACAGGCGCTGCCTCCTCTGCTCCGCTGGCGGGCAGGGCAAAGCTCACTGCCAGCACAGCCGCCACCAGCAGCATAGAAATCCATCGCTTCATTTTTCCCGTCTCCATTCCTCGTTGAATTGTGTTCGCATCCCCGCTCAGCCCTGGGCCTGATAGACCAGCCTGCCGTCAATCAGGGTCGCCAGGGTTTTACACTGTACATCCCGCAGAGGGTCCCCCTGGTAGATGACAATGTCCGCGTCCTTGCCAGACTCCAGACTGCCCACCCGGCTGCTGATGCCCACAATCTCCGCCGGGTTTATGGTGACAGCCTTCCAGGCCTCCTCCTCCGGCAGACCCGCCTGCATGGCAAGCCCCGCGCACAAAGGCAGATACCGCAGCGGAATCACCGGCGCGTCGGTGATAATGGCGATTTTCGCCCCGGCCTCCACCAGAGCCCGGGGGGTGTCCCAGGACTTTTCCTTCAGCTCAAACTTGGACTTGTTGCCCAAAGTGGGCCCCACCAGACAGGGCCTGCCCTCCTCAGCCAGCTCCTGGGCAATGAGATGCCCGTCGGTGCAGTGGTCCAGGGTAATGTCCAGCCCAAACTCCTTGGCTACCCGCAGGGAGGTAAAAATGTCGTCGGCCCGGTGGGCGTGGGACTTCAGGGGAATCTCATGGCGCATCACCGGGAGCATTGCCTCCAGCTTCTGGTCATAGGCCGGCTTTTTGTGGTTTTCCGGGTCCTGCTTCCAGGCGTCCAGCTCCTCCATGTAATTCTGCGACTTGGCCAGCAGCTCCCGCAGCAGAGCGGCCGTGCCCATGCGGGTCATGGGGGCCTTCTTCTGTCCGCCATAGCAGCGCTTGGGGTTTTCGCCCCAGGCAATCTTCATGGCGGCAGGGTTCTTCACCACCATATCGTCCACCCGCTTGCCCCACAGCTTCACCGCCAAAAAGGTGCCCCCCACCACATTGGCGCTGCCCGGGCCGGTGACAGCCGTGGTCACCCCGTGGCTGTAAGCGTCAAAAAAGGCCTCGTCCATGGGGTTCAGGCCGTCGATGCCCCGCATCTGGGGGGTGACAGGGTCGGTCATCTCGTTATAGTCCGCGCCCTCAAAGCCAATGGCCTCCTCGTCCAGGCCGATATGGCAGTGGGCGTCCACAAAGCCGGGGGCCACCAGCCCTCCCGCCGCGTCAATGACCTGAGCCTCCGCCGGAGCGTTCACCGTCTCGCCCACAGCCACAATCTTCCCGCCGTCAATCAGCACCTGCCCCTGGGGAATGTCCGGGCCGGCCATGGTCTTAATCCTGCCGTTCTGAATCAATATCATTCTCTCTCGCCTCTTAATGTTGGTTTCCGGTACAGAGCCGGTAACCATATCATACCAAGTCTGGGAGGTTTTTGCAATGGGGGTAACAAAAACTTACATGATTACGCAAAAACGCCCGGAGCTGCTTTCTCTCCGGGCGCGTTTGCTATTCAATGCCGTATTTTTTAATAAAGTCCAGTGCGTTCTCCACCCAGTGGGGGTATTGCAGCCCGGCGCGCACATCGTCAGGAGAGATATAGGCCCCATCCATCACAGCCTGCTCCATGGCTTCAACCACCATTGCCTCCCGTGTATAGGGGTCGGCCATGTACCTTTCAAACTCAATATTCATCTTGAAATCCACACCGCCGACAGCCCCTTTATAGAAAAAGCTTCCCTTGCCCAGCAGCTCGCCAATCCGCTCAAAGCACGCCAAACCCTCCCGCATCTGGTCCATGGTAATGGTGCGGGTATACTCCTCTGGCTTTTTCTTCTCCATCTCACTGCCTCCTGTCAAAATCTGGTCAATACTCGTGCCCAGCGCCCGGGCCAGGTCCGGCAGCAGGCTCACGTCTGGCAGGGTCTCCCCCCGCTCCCATTTGCTCACCGCCTGAAAGGACACATGCAGCTTCTCCCCCAGCTGGTTCTGGGTCAACCCCTGCTGTTTGCGCAGAGTGCTGATCTGCCTCCCTGTGTTCATTGCCATCAGTTCCATGTGGGACCTCCCTCCTTTTTCTCCTCAAGCGCGTCTGCAACACTGAGTATACCGCAGCCGCTGCCATCCCGCAATAACCTGCCGGGTGATTCCCCCTTCCGCCCCTCAACCCAGGGTTGAATCCGGCAGTGCGACCAAGACGCGCCCCCCAATCCCCCTATAACCTGAACGGAACCACAAGGGGCTTTCCCCCCATCCCCTCCCCCACAGTCAACATTATCATAATATTTGCACGCCTTCGTGATAAAATTTCTATTCAAAATTGAAAGTTGGACTTGTCAAACGCCGGAAGAAAGAATATAATAATGAAGTAGGAGTGTGTTGAAAATTACGAATGAAAAAGAAAGCGAGGCACCAAGCATGGCTGAGACCCCCTCTTTCCTTTCCAGACTCTTTTCCGTCAAGCTGTTTAAAAAATTCCGTTTTTCCCGAAAGAAAAAGGACGCGAATCGGGACGCTCCCCTTCCGGAAGGCCCCCGGGTCCGTGCCAGAGGAGAGGGCGCGCCAGAGAAGCCCCTGCATCTTTCCGAGCGTCAAAGGCCGATCGCGCCGGAGGAGGACCCCTACCTGCTGAAGTTCACGGCAGAGCACCCCCTGCAGCAGCTTTGGAATCTGCGCCGGGACCAGGCGGGCTGGCTGCCCTCGGTAGAGGTGACCTTTGCCAATATCGGCGAGGAAAAGCTGCTCACCCCCAAAGAGGCCCGGCGGGAGCTGCCGGGCCTGCGGGCCCTGCTGACCGCCGAAGCCACCCGCCGGCTGAAGGAGGCAGCGCCGCCTCCTCCCCGCCTGCCGGGTCCTGGCGGCGAGCCCCCAGAGCCGCCCCAAATCGACCTGAACGCCCGGGCCCTGGTTTACACCGCCAGCGACAAGCTCACCGCCTGGACGCTGCTGCTGCCCCCTGTGGGCAAGGGCGAAGAGCTGAATCAGGCGGACCTGCTCAACGCAGTCCGGGCTGCGGGCGTCACCTATGGGGTGGACGAAAATCAGCTGGCAGTCATCCCCACATTGGAAGGGCGGTATTTTCATCTGTTCCCCATTGCCCGGGGCAAAGCCGCCATACCCGGCAAAGACGGGGAGATTGTGGACCTGTTCCCCCGGGAGGCCACCAAGAAATTCCAGGTGGACGAATATAACCGGGTAGACTTCACCGCCGCCAATACCTCCCGAAACGTGGAGGAGAAGCAGGTCATCTGCAATATCGTCCCTCCCACCCCCGGCGTGCCGGGGCGCACAGTCGCTGACCAGGAGATCACCGCCCGGGACGGCGTCTCTGTGCCGCCGCCCATGGGCCGCAACACCGCCCTCTCTGAGGACGGCAGCGCGCTGATTGCCGCCCGGGCCGGAGGCCTGGAATTCACCGGCCAGGCCTTTCATGTCAACCCCCTGATGGAAATTGACGGCAATGTGGACTATTCTACCGGCAGCGTGAACTTTTTGGGCGACGTGCATGTGCATGGGGACGTATGCAGCGGCTTCACCGTGCGGGCAATGGGCAATATCAAGGTCGACGGCGTGGTGGAGTCCAGCACCATTGAGGCCGGGGGCGATCTGGTGCTCACCAAAGGGGTGCAGGGCAACAACCAGGCTGTCATCCGGGCGCACCGGGATATCTACGCCAAATTCCTGGAAAATTGCAGCGTCCATGCCAAAGAGAACCTGCACAGCGAGTGCATCATCGGCTGCGAGGTTTACAGCGACGGGGCCGTTTATGTGCAAAGCGGCCGGGGGGCCATTATGGGCGGGCGGGTCCGCGCCGCCCGTGAGGTAGCCGCCAACGCCATTGGCACCAAAACCGAGCTGCGCACTTCCATTTACATAGGGGGCCTGCCCATCGAGGACTTTGAGACAGCCCAGCTGACCCAGGAAATCACAGACCTGGAGCAGCAGCTGAAGGAGACCGAGCGTCAACCCAGCAGCCCCACCAAAGCAGGCCGCATGGCCAAGCTGCGCATGCGCATTTCAGTCAACCAGCTGAAGCTGAGCCAGTATAAAAAAAGCCTGGACGCTTTGGACAGTGACTCTGGCAGGCGTCCCGCCGGGCGGATCACCTTCAGCGTGGCATACCCCGGGGCAAGGTTCCACATCGATGAGGCCCTCATGAAGGTGGCCCAGGAGACCCGCCACAGCATTGCCACGCTGTTTGAGGGAGAGGTCCGGCTGCTGAGCTGACCCCCCTACAGAAGCGCACCGTCAGCCACACTAACCAAAACAGAAAAGCCAGCGGCCGCGTCTCTGCGGCCGCTGGCTTTTTTAAATCAATCTTCCTTCGGGCCGTCCGGCTTCTGCATATTGCGTTCCAGCCACTGGGTATAGGTCATCAGCACCTGCCGGGGCTTAGAGCCCTCATGGGGGCCCACAATGCCCAGCTGCTCCATCTCGTCAATCAGCCGCCCGGCCCGGGCATAGCCCAGCCGCAGCCGCCGCTGCAAAAGCGAGGTGCTGGCCTGGCCCGCCTCCACCACTACCTTAATGGCCTCGTCCATCATGGGGTCCATCTCCCCACCGGTGGGCTCGTCCCCGGTTTTGCCGCTGTCCACATTGGCCGCGTTGCGCTCAATCTCCTCAATCACCTGCTCGTCATAGTCAATCGACTTGGTCTTCTTCACAAACTCCACAATAGCGGCCACCTCCTCATCGCTGACAAAGCAGCCCTGCACCCGAATGGGCTTGCTGCTGCCCACCGGCGCAAAGAGCATGTCCCCCTGGCCCAGCAGCTTGTCCGCGCCCACCGTGTCGATGATGGTGCGGGAGTCCACCGCGCTGCCCACAGTCAGGGCAATCCGGCTGGGGACATTGGCCTTGATCAAGCCCGTGACCACGTCCACCGAGGGACGCTGGGTGGCCACCACCAGATGCATCCCAGCAGCCCGGGCCAGCTGGGCCAACCGGCAGATGGCGTCCTCCACCTCCTTGGGCGCAGCCATCATCAGGTCCGCCAGCTCGTCAATCAATATGACGATCTGGGGCATGGCGGGCATGGGCTGGCCGTTTTCGTCCTCATAGTTCTGAGACTCGGCCAGATGGTTATAGCCCTGCAGGTTGCGCACATTGCACTCAGAGAAGATTTTGTAACGCTTCATCATCTCGTTCACTGCCCAGCCCAACGCGCCCGAGGCCTTGTGGGGGTCGGTGACCACCGGCACCAGCAGGTGGGGCAGGCCGTTATAGGCCGTGAGCTCCACAGCCTTGGGGTCAATCATCAAAAAGCGCACCTCGTCCGGGCTGGCCTTATAGAGCATGCTGACAATCATGGAGTTGGTGCACACCGACTTACCCGACCCGGTGGTGCCCGCAATCAAAATGTGGGGCATACGGGCCAGGTCAGCCACAACCGGCTGGCCTGCAATGTCCCGGCCCAGGGCCACAGAGAGCTTGCTCTTGGAGGTCTGGAAGGCGTTGGACTGAATCAGATCCCGCATACGCACCGAGCTGCGGGAGCGGTTGGGCACCTCAATGCCCACCGCCGCCTTGCCGGGAATGGGGGCCTCAATACGCACGCCGGTGGCCGCCAGGTTCAGGGCCAGATCATCAGACAGATTGGTGATCTTGCTGATCTTCACCCCTGGCGCGGGCTGAATCTCATAGCGGGTGACCGCCGGCCCCCGGCAGATGTCCAGTATCTTTGTGGACACACCAAAGCTGTTCAAGGTGTCCACCAGAATTTTGCCGTTGCTCTGCAGCTCCTCGGTCTCCTTGGCATGGTCCACCTGGGGGCTCACCGCCAGCATGGTCACCGGGGGCAGACAGTACGCCCCGGGAAGCTGAGCGGACTCCGCCGCCTGATAGAGGGCCATCTGCTCTGCCGACGCGTTAGGCGCCTGGGGCTTGGGCAGAGGCAGGGGCGCGGGCTCATCCGTGAAGAGCTCCATGTCCAGGGGCTCGTCCTGAGGCGTGGGCTCTGGCTCCGGCTCCTCTCTGGGGGGCGGGTTCTCCGACACCACCGGGGAGGCAGGCAGCTGGGGCTCCTCCGGCTCCGGTTCCGGCTCTGGCTCCGGCTCAGGAGCGGCGGAGGCCTTCCCCCCAGGCGAACCGCCAACCGCGCCCTCCGCCGCTGGCTCAGACTGAATGCCAAATACCTCCTCCAGCTTGTCCAGCTTTTCGTTCCGCTCCTTTTTCTTCTTTCGGGGCTCCACCGGTGGGAACAGAGAGGCCACATCCACAGGCCTCTGCTGCGAGGCATACACCGGCTCCAGGGGCACGTCAATACGAGAGGAGCGGTCCTCCTCCAGAATCATCCGCTCCTCCTCCCGACGCTGGCGGGCGTTCTGAATCCCCCCGCTCACCGCGTCCACCGGCTTCTTCACTGCCCGGAACAGGCCGATCAGGGTCGCCCCGGTCAAAATCATCACACTGACAAAAAGCAGCAGCAGAATGATGATGCGGGCCCCGGTCTTCCCTGCCGCGCTCAGCAAAAGCTGGCCCAGCAGGCCCCCCACCACGCCGCCGCCCACACCGGCATTGGTGCGGTAAAGAGCGGCTATGTAGTCAAAGGGCGACAGGCCCTCGGATATCTTCGCCCCGCCAAACACAAAGCCCGTGGCGCAGAACAGCACAATAATCGCCGCCGTCAGCCACACCTTGCCCCCAATAGAGCCGGTGGGCTTCTCCAAGGTGGTAATCACCGCCACATAAATCATCAGCACAGGCCACAGCACCGCCCAGCCCCCAAAAATGCCCAGCAGGGCGTTGTGGGCCCACTTCCACAGGCTGTCTCCCTCCACCAGCGCCAAACAGCCCAGAAAAATAGCGCAGGCAAACAGCACCACCGCCCGCACCTGGTTTCTGGCCCTAATCTCCTCGGCGGTGGGCTTAATGGTCTTTCCTCTGGCAGGGGCCGCATGACGCTTGCCCCCAGCCTGATTCCTGGCCGGGGCCTTTCCCCCGGCGGGACGCTTTGCCGCCGGCTTCTTCGCGGCGGGCTTTTTTTCTTCTGCCAAAGCTGACTCCTCCCCATTCCTCACTGCGGTCTCGTATGCTCCTGCACGGGGCGGGCCGGGCAGGCCCTTCCCGTCCTCATGTTAAAAATCTGCGACTGCCTACAAGGGCAGGCCTGTAAACAGGTTCACGCCCCTGGTCTGCTCTATTATGGCGATGGCTGTCACCGCCAGCCCTGCCAGCAGGGTATAAACAGCGAAAATGCTGAGCTTGTTGGTGGTGACAATCCACCGCAGCAGCTGAATGGCCAAAAAGCCCACCGCCGCCGCTGTGGCTACCCCCGCCAGCAGCGGCAGAGCCCCAATGGCCTCCCCCGCCTCGCCCACATCCTTCAGCGACAGCAGCGCCGCCGCCGCAATAGAGGGGATGCCCAGCACAAAGGAGTAGTCCAACGCCGCCTGCTGGGTCACCCCCCGCATCAGCCCCACCGACATGGTAGAGCCGGAACGGGACAGCCCCGGAAACACAGCGGCCAGGCACTGGGTAATGCCAATGATGACAGCGTCCCCCACCGTCAGCTGGCTGCGGCCGGCCGAAGCCTCCTTTGCCCAGTGGCGGCCTGAGGCAGGGCCGGAGGCCGCGGTCCGTTTGCCCGCCCATATGCCCAAAAACAGCAGCAGGCTTGTGGCCAGCAAAGCCAGGCCCTCCACCAGAATGCCCGAGTCAGAGGCCAGCCGCTCCGACAGGTCCTTCACCTTCATGTCTGTGCCCGGTATGGGCAAAAACAGCAAAAACAGCGGCAGCAGGCCAATCACCAGCATAAAAATCAGCCGCCGGTCAGCGTTCATCTCCCCCCACTGGAACTTACCGGTAAACAAGTCCCCCAGCAGAGAGAAAAACTCCTTGATCAGCCGCCAGATGAGCTTGCGGTACACAAACACCACGGCAATCAGCGTGCCCAGGTGCAGCATCACGTCAAACAGAATGCCCGGCAGCTCAATGCCAAACATGTGCTGGGAGATGGACAGATGCCCCGAGCTGGACACGGGCAGAAACTCGGTGGCCCCCTGAATCACTCCTTGCAGGACAGCGTCAAAAATAGTCATAGCTTCTCCTTTTATGTAGCGGCGGCGCAGGAGTCCTCTCCCGCCCGCCGTGCTCCGCCGGTCAGGATCGCTTTCTCCTGGCAGCGGGCTTGGCCTTCTTTTTCTTTTCCTTGTCGATCATCTGGTTCAAACAGTCCATCGCGTCAGACAGCGACCCCAGCGCGTCAATCAGCCCCTCCTCCACCGCGTCGGGACCGTCCAGCACACTGCCCACATCCATCACCAGCTCCTGGGTGTTCATGGCCAAGGTGGTAAAACGCTCTTTGGCGATGTTGGAGTTCTGGGTGACAAAATTGGTGATCCGGTCCTGCATACGCTGAAAATATTCCAGGGTCTGAGGAATGCCCAGCACCAGGCCGTTCATGCGCACCGGGTGGATGGTCATGGAGGCGGACTCGGCAATAAACGAACGCTTGGCCGCCACCGCCAAAGGCACCCCGATGGAATGGCCGCCCCCCAGCACCAGCGACACCGTGGGCTTCTTCATGCCGGCCACCAGCTCGGCCAGGGCCAGGCCAGCCTCCACGTCGCCGCCCACTGTGTTCAGCAGCATCAAAAGGCCGTCCACCTCCGGGTCCTCCTCCACGGCGACAATCTGGGGGATGACATGCTCATACTTGGTGGTCTTGTTCTGCGAGGGCAGAATGTAATGCCCCTCAATCTGGCCGATAATGGTCAGGCAATGGATCGTATGGCCGTGGCTGTGGGTAACGACGGAGCCGCTCTCGTTAATCTGCTTCTGCTGCTCCGAAAAGCCCTCCTGCTCCGGGGCCTCGCCGTTTCCCTCCTCGTTCTTCATGGCCTTGATCTGATTCTTTTTCGTCTGTACTTTTTTCATGGCGCACTCTCCTTTATGGAGAAAAGTGTGCCCGGTTCCGCGAAAAAGATACCCCAGGGGGAAGAATTCGCCCCTAGAATTCGCGGACGAAGAATATTATACCACTTTTTTCCCCGGGCCGCAAGCCTGGAAAAACAAGGTAAAAAAATTTTAAGAAAATCCCGCGCCTTCTTCTGGGAAAGCGCGGGTCATCTTCCTTATAGAACCTGTATTCATAGTGGGAGCTCGCGCAGGGGCAAGGGATTTTTCCTCAGAGGCCGGAAAGCCTTCACCGACAACCCGGCGGCTATTAAGAAAATTTACTGCCTTGTGGCGAGAAAATCACCGCCCATACGCTGTGAATATAGTAAACGGTTAACACGCTTGCAAATCGGTACATCCCGATTTTTAAGCAGAGCGGCCCGGGCACACCCGTGCCCCCAGGTTCAAAAGAGGCATCACTTCTTTTGAACCGCGTTAACGATACAGGTTCTTAGAGCCTATCCCGAAATGATCCGCACGCATCTTGCTTGCATATTTTCCGTCATATAGCGGCCAAATTTCTTGACAGGTGTCAGCCTGCCTGCAAAATTTTGACGCCATCTGACGATCAATCTGACTGCGCAATCTGCCCACGTCTCATTCCGGGATAGGCTCTTACTGTCCAGAGCCGATAATGGTGATCTTTTCCGCCGACAGCCCGGTCTGCTCCATCACCACCTCCTGCACCACCAGCACGTCGCTGTCCTTCAGCTCTCCGGCCACCACTACGCTGCACTGCTCCTCGGCAATGTAGGCCACGCACTCCTGATACCCCTTTGCCTTGAGAATGCTCTCCACATTGCTCTCCTTCAAAATGTTCTGGGCCATCGCAGAGGCCTGGTCCACCGCGGCCTTTTTGGCCTCGCTGTCCGCGCCCGCGTCTTCCAGCACGCTGTCAAGCAGCTCCAGGGCCTCGTCCCGGGAGTTCTGCCGGTCCATCCGGGCGGTGGCCAGCGAGCCGGCCTTGGTGTTGGCCGGGGCCGAGCTCTGCAGGTCGTCAGATACGGTCTCAACATAGGCGTTGTTCACCAGCTGCGCTGCCCCCAGCTGGCTGGAGGCGCTGGTGTCTGTGCCCACAGGCAGCTTGCTTGTGCCCGCGAACTGCCAGTTAAGATACACCGCCGCCCCCAGGGCCAGCACCAGAGAGGCCAGAACCAGTTGCTTTCTGCCAAATTTGCTTTTCATTGCCAATACCACCTTTGTTTATGTTGTTGTCTGGGGCATGCCCCCATCAGCCGGCGATGAGCGCACGCCCTACCTGCCCTCTACCACGCACACCCGGGAGGAGGGCACGCCCAGCGCCGTGCGGGCGGCGTTGACCAGCTTCTCCCGCATGTCCGGGTCCGCCGCCGTCCGGCTGACAATCACCGCCCCCTTTACCCTGGGCTGCTCCTGGGTCAGCTCCAGGCCGCGCTGAGCGCCGCCGCTGTCCTCCAATACTACATGGGACTCCTCCTCCCCAGCGTCCTGCAGCTTTTTGTCCTGGGCATACACCCAGCGGCCGTCGTCCTCCAAGGTCACCATAACCGCCGGGTCCGGCTCGCCGGTAACCGCCTTTACCACCTGGCGCAGGTCCTCCTCCAGCTGCTGACGGTACTGCCCGGCGGCAGGCGCTGCCTGGGGCTGGGGCTCAGTCCTCCCCTCCTCCGGCTGAAGCAGGGAGGAAATCCCAATGAGGACAATCCCGCAGAGCCCCAGCACAAACACCAGCCGGGTGAGTCTTTTGTCCCTCAGGGCGGCCCGGGCCTGCTCCCAGAGTTTATTCAGCTCCATCGGCAGTCACCTCTATGACGGTATCCTCCCCCAGAGCCCCCAAAAGCAGAGCCCTGGCCCGCTGGGCGTCGCTCTCATACCGGAAGCTCAGCTCGGCCTTTGTAAATACTATGCGGCTGTCGTCCATTATATTGATGTGCACGATGATTTTTTTCGCCTCCATTCCCGCAGCGGCCAGCAGGCCCCGAAGATACTCCTCCCCCTGCTGCTGCGCCGCCTGACAGTATTGGTCCTCCACATATTGGTCCAGCTCCGGGTTGCGCCAGTCCTCCCCCCCGCCAGTCAGGACCAGCCCCCAGGAGGCCCCGGCCAGGGCAGCGGCCAAAGAGGCCAGCAGCACCAGCACAGTCAGAGACCGGACAAAGCCCAGCATCTTGTTTTTAGGGCACAGCCGGGTAATCAGCTCCGCGGCCACCAACACCCCGCAGACTACCCCGGCGTTCTCCATTACACCGTCCATTTTGCCTCCTTTCCGTCCCGGCCCCCGGCATCGCCAAAAAATAACCAACGCCCCCCCGCCGCAAGACAAACACCACCCCATAAGTAACACAAACACAGAAGCCAGCGCCTGAACCGCATATTTCAAAATTGAGAGGCTTAAGAGTGCCCCCCTGAGCCCGAAGACCGCGCCCGCCCAGCCAACTTGCTTTCAAGACTGGGCAAAGCCGACCAGTCAACAAAAACTCTGCCATTGTCACCCTCCCGACCGGACGAAAACAATCGCCGCCGCACTGGCAATACACACTGCGCACAGGCTGGCGAACACCGCCAGAATCATTTTCACCGTGCCCCCAAAGGCCCCCAGCATGGCCCCTGCCTGGCGAAGCTCCAACAGCTCCGCCACTGTCTGCCCTGCCGCGCACACCGCCGACCACAGAAGGCACTCCACCAACGCCGGGGCAAACAGACACACCGCCGCCAGCATACCAAAGGCACCTGCCCCTGACTTCACAATTTGAACGCTGTTCTGAATAGCGGCGGCAGCGTCCCCCAAAGCGCCGCCCACAATCGGCACCCCCGTGGACAACGCCAGCTTGGCCGCCTTGTTGGCCGCAGCGTCCACCTGGCCGTTCACCGCCGTCTGCACCGACAGAACGCCGGCATAAATGGTCACCGCTGTCACCAAAGCCCATTTGCCAAAGGCGAACAGCGAGGCCGTCAGCCGGTCCAGCCCTGAGCCCGAAACCGCCGACGCCGCGGCCAACGCCAGATAAATCCGCATCAGCGGCAGCAGCAGCCCAGCCGCCAGCACCGGAATGGCCTCCCCGGCCAGCATGGCCAAAAAGCTGTAGCCGCTGCCCGTGGCCACACTGCCAGAGGCCCCCAGCAGTCCGGCATAAACCGGCGCCGCCGCGCCCAAAAACGCCGCCGCCCCCTCCGACACCCGGGCGCAGGCAGACAGAAGCCCCAGCACCGGCGGGGCCATCACCAGCCCACAGGCCGCTGCCCCGGCCAGCCGGGCCGTGTCCCCCAGCTCCCCCTCCTCAAAGCAGCCGCACAGCCGGGCCAGCAGGCAGATAGCCGCCAACGCCGCCAACGCCTTAAGGGGGCTGGCAAGCCCCTCCCGCACCAGCTTCGACAGGGCGTCAAACATCCCCCTGCCAGAGATTCCCTCTGTCACCATCCCCTGCCCCGCGCCCAGGCCGTCCAGCAGCTGCTGGGCCTCCCTGTCCAAAGACTCATACAGCGCCCCCACCCCGGCCCGCTCCGCCAGCTCCTCCGCCGAAGCGGCGGGCTGAGCCAGAAGCAGCAGCCCAAGGGCCAGCAACGCCCCAAGCATTCGCTTCATCCTCATAGCTTTACGATTTCCCCCAGATATTCCAGCAGCCGGGTCAGCAGGGGTAATGCCGCCGTAAGCACCGCCGCCTTTGCCGCCAGCTCCACCCCATAGGCCAGGGCGGTCTCTCCCCCGTCCCGGCACAGGTGCGCCGCCAGCTGGCCCAGTATGGTGAGGCCGGCTGCTTTCAGCATCACAGTCAGGCACAGACCGGAAAGACTGCCGGCAGGAACCAGCCCGGCAAGCTGCTCTACCAGCGGAGCCGCGCTTTTCAGCACAAAAACCAGAATGACCACCGCCGCCGCTGTAGACAGCAGCAGAGCGTGCTCCTTGCCGCCGCGCTTGAGCGCCGCCCCCAGAACCGCCGCGCACAGGGCGCAGACAGCCACCCCCAGAACCACCCCCGCGCTCACAGCTGAAACACGCTCTTGATGGTCTGAAACAGGGTGTCGATCTCCCGGATGATCATCATCAGCACCACAATCAGTCCGGCCAGGGTGGTCATCATGGCCTGCTCCTCCCGGCCCGAGCGGATCAGCAGCTGGTTAAGCACCGCCACGATAATGCCGATAGCCGCAATTCGGAAAATGAGATCGACTTCCACTGCTTTGTCCTCCCTGTATCTGCCTGATTTTTCTGCACATTCCCCGCTTCCGCGAAGCTGCGCATTCCTGTTTTCTGCATATTATCGTGACTGGGAACGACCGTGCTCCCCACCCGCCTGCATTCATATTTTTTATTTTTATAGAATGAGGATACAGGCGGCGATTCCCGCAAAAGTCCCCAGCGCCAGATAGAGGCGGCGCTTCTGAACCATCTCCTCCCTGGCCTCCTTCAAGCTGGACTCCGTCAGGGTCATGTAAAGGGTCAGATGCTCCAGCTGGCCCTGGGTGTCGCTGGCCCCCAGGCCCTGAACAAAGCCCTGAAACATCACCCGGTCCTTTGCCCAGGGCAGCAGAGCCCTGCCCGCCTCCGCCAAAGCCGCCACCGGGTCCTCCTCAAAGCGGGGCCGTTTTACAGCCGCCTGACTGAACAGGTTCTGCCCCATTGCCAGCAGCTGGCCCAGGGGGTAGGCGGAATAGGCAATTTCCGTGCGGAGAAACTGCATAAAATTCAGCAGCTCCCGCAGCCTCTCCGTCCGCCGGGCCAAGCCCCTGGCCCGGTCCAGCCCCCACAGCATCCCGCTCACCGCCAGCAGCCCCCCGCCCAGCAGCCTCATCCTACCGCCTCCAGGGAGTAGACCGCGCAAGGGCAGGCCCGTCCGCTGAGGGTGGCCAGGTAGGCAAAGGCCCCTGTCTCCAACAGCTTTCTGCACAGGGGCCGGCCGGCGGCGTTCTCCCGGCCGGCGTGGACCGTAGCCACCAGCCCCGCCCCGGCATACACCGCCTGACGCACCGCTCCCAGGTCCTCAGGGGCCAGCTCGTCGCACACCAGCACCTCCGGCGACAGGCTGCGGATGGCCATGTCAAGCCCATAGCCCTTAGGAAAGCCCTTAAGCACATCAGCGCAGGGGCCCAGCTCAAAGCCAGAGCTCAGCTCCCCCCTGCTGTCCAACACCACCACCCGGCGGCTGGGAGAAAACCGCCCCAAGGACAGGGAGCGGGCAATGTCCCGCAGCAGGGTGGTTTTGCCGCTGCCGGGCTCCCCGGCAATCAGCAGCCCCCGGGCCGGGTCCAGCCCTGCCTGAAAAAGCCTGTCCCCGCACCGGGGCACGTCCCGGGGCACCCGAAACACCAGAGAGGAGATGTCCCGCATCCCCTTTACCCTGCCCTTTTCCATCACGGCTGTGCCGCAAAGGCCGACCCGGCCCCCTCCGGCCAGCTGCACATAGCCCCGACGAATCTCATTCTCGTGGCTGAATACAGAGTGGCCGCAGATATGCAGAAAAATTTCCTGCAGGTCCGCCGGAGCGGCCACCGCCAGATTTGCGTCCAGCTCCCGGGATGCCCCCGCGCTCTCCTTCAGATAGACCGCGCCCTCCCGGCCAAACAGAGTCACGGGCTGGCCGCTTTTCAGGCGGATGTCGGTGGTCTGGCTTTTCAGCGGCGCGGGCAGCGCCAGCAGCCTGTCCCGATAGAGGGGGAGCTGCGCCGCAATATAATCGAAGCCTGGAGTGTCCATTTTTCTCGTCTCCTTTCGCTGACTACTCCATTGTATGGCCCCTGCCCCCAAAATAGAACAAGCCCTGCCCCGGGGCAGGACAGGTCTGTTTTATATGCAGATTGCGGTTTATATGCAGATAATTCTCAACGTCCCAGGACTGTCCTCCCTTTCTCCTACCAAAAAATGATTCTACCGGGTAAATAACCCTTGCATCGTCAACTATTTTGTTGTATAATATACCCAGAAAATTTCAGAAAGGATGACCTTTATTATGGCAAAGCAGTTCCTGTGTTCTACCACCGCCCCCATTGTCGAGACCAAGGCAGGCAAGCTCCGGGGCTTTCAGGTGGACGGTACCTACACTTTCCACGGCATCAAGTACGCAGACGCCAAACGCTTTCAGGCTCCCCAGCCCCCCCAGCCCTGGCAGGGGGTAAAGGACGCCGTCTCCTACGGCTATGTCTCTCCCATGCTGGACCCGGAGACCGCCGCGGGCGAGATTATGGTGCCCCACCGCTACTGGCCCAAGGATGAAAACTGTCAGTACCTGAACATATGGAGCCCCTCTCTGGACCCTGCCGCGAAAAAGCCGGTTATGGTGTGGCTCCACGGCGGCGGCTTTTCCGCCGGGTCTTCCATCGAGCAGGTGGCCTACGACGGCGAGAACCTCTCCCGGTTTGGCGACGTGGTGGTGGTCACTCTCAACCACCGGCTGAACATCCTGGGCTATCTGGACCTGTCCCCCTATGGCGAGAAGTACAAGAACTCTGCCAACGCCGGCAACGCCGACCTGGTGGCTGCTCTGGAATGGGTGCGGGACAATATTGCGGGCTTTGGCGGCGACCCGGACAATGTGACCATCTTCGGCCAGTCCGGCGGCGGCGCAAAGGTCTTTAACCTGATGCAGATTCCCGCCGCAGACGGCCTGTTCCACAAGGGCATCATCATGAGCGGCGTGTTCGACGGCCTGCTGGGCCCTGCCCCGGACAAGGACAGCCGCCCCCTGATTGAGGCCATGCTGGCCCATCTGGGCCTCACCGCCAGCCAGGTGGAGGAGCTGGAAACCATCCCCTACGAGAAGCTGGCCGAGGCCTATAAGGCCGTGGCTCCCGAGATTGCCAAGCAGGGCCACTATGTGGGCAACGGCCCCCTGGAGAATGAATTCTATGTGGGCGACCCCCGTGTGGTGGGCTTTACCGACCATGCCAAAACCATCCCGGTCATCATTGGCAGCGTCTTCGGCGAGTTCGCCTTCCGGCCGGGCATTCCCCACAAGCGCGACCTGACCGAGGAGCAGCGCATGGCCCTGCTGCATAAGCGCCTGAAGGGCGACGCGGACCATGTGGCCCAGCTGTTCAAGGCCTGCTACCCAGAGAAGGACCTGACCGATGTGCTCAGCCTGGACGCCATGTGCCGGGAGGCCAGCAAGGACTTTGCCCGGAAGAAGGCGGCCCATCCCCAGTCCCCCACCTACTGCTATCTGTTCAACCTGGATATGCCCCTGGACGACGGCCACCCGGCCTGGCACTGCGCAGACATCCCCTTCTTCTTCCACAACACCGACAAGGTCTTTATCTGCAATGTGCCCGGGGTGTCTGACAAGCTGGAGGAGCAGATGGCCTGGAGCTTTGTGAACTTCGCCCGCTGCGGCAACCCCGACTGCCCGCCCCTGCCCCACTGGGAGCCCTGCCGCCCGGACGACGTAGCCACCATGATCTTTGACCAGAACTGCGCCCTGCGCCATAATCATGACGACGAGCTCTACAAGGCCTATCTGCCTGTGGCCCCCAACCCCTTTGCCCCGCCCGAGGACGGCGAGGAAGCGGTATTCCTCCACTAAGCATCCCGTCCCGGCCTTTCCATGTGACATTTTCTGCCCCAACAGACGCAAGAAGATGCCCTGAAGCCCAAAGGCTTTCTGTGCTTTGCAAAGACGCCGGACTTCTCCAAGGGAATCCGTCATACATAAAAAGAGACTGCCCGCCGGCCTGTGCCGGAGAGCAGTCCCTTTTTTGTATGATTGAGGTTTTCTGACTGATTCAAATCACCTTTTGCAGCAGGTACAGCCCATAAATAGCCAGGGTATGGACCGGGTAAAAGGCATAGCAGAAATACCGGGGCAGCCGCTGGCCCTTCTGCCCATTGTAGAAGAACAGAGGAACCGCCGCCCCGATGGCCCAGACCTGAAACCAGCTGGCGCTGTAGAGACAGTGAATCACAGTCAGCGCCGCCAGCGAGGCCATAGCCGCCCAACGCTTCTCCCGGAATATGTAAAAGGCCATTGCCAGCAGAATGCCATAGCCCCCGTACATAAAGCCCAAAGCCTCGGCCGCTGCTACCGCGGCAGCGGCCCCCGCATACCACAGCCTCCCCCGCTCCACGCACCACAAAGCGAAAAAGGCCAGCAGCAGCGCAAACATGATATTGCTCCAAGGGGGAATGCGCCAGAGCGCGTGCCGGGCAAACAGCTGATAAGGAACCTCGGAGACCACCGCGAACGCCGCCAGCCGCAGCACATATTTTTTCCGCTGAGAGGTATGGACAAAGCCCTCTGCCAGCATAAAGGCAAAAATAGGAAAGGACAAGCGGCCAATCATCCGCATCCAGTCCGCAGAGGGAAACAGCTCGTAGCCCAGATGGTCCACAAGCATGGTCACCACGGCAATACATTGCAGCACAGCGGAAGTCATAGGCATTTCTCCTTTGGTCCGTTTTCTTTCCGCTGTTTATTATAATCTCCGGCTCCCCCCCTTGTCAACCTGCACATTCTGTTGTAAAATGTAGAAATAACAGAAGCCTAACGGGAAGGATGATCAAACCCATGGATAAACAAGAATTGGCCCTGCTGGCCGTAGACGCCCTGAAAAAGGAATACCCCGACGCCCTGTGCTCCCTGGAATATACCGACCCCCTGCAGCTGCTCATTGCCACCCGGCTGGCCGCCCAGTGCACCGACGCCCGGGTGAACCAGGTGACCCCGGCCTTGTTCGATCGTTTCCCCACCCTAGAGGCCTTTTGCCAGGGCACAGAGGAGGAGGTTGGGGAGCTGATCCACTCCTGCGGGTTCTTCCGGGCCAAGGCCAGGGACATTCTGGGGGCCTGCCGGAGAATCCGGGACCAGTTCGGGGGCCAGGTGCCGGACAATATGGAGGACCTGCTGAGCCTGCCCGGAGTGGGCCGCAAAACCGCCAACCTGCTGCTGGGCGACGTGTTCCACAAGCCCGCCGTGGTAACAGACACCCACTGCATCCGCATCTCCGGGCGGCTGGGGCTGACTGCCAGCAAGGCCCCCGAAAAGGTTGAAAAGGACCTGCGGGCCCTGCTCCCGCCAGAGGAGTCCAACGACTTCTGCCACCGGCTGGTGCTCCACGGACGGGCGGTGTGCATTGCCCGCAAGGCCCGCTGCGAGAGTTGCCGCATGGCGGCATTCTGCGAAAAAAACGGCGTGGCATAACCCCCAACCCGAAAAAACAGCCGCGCCACGCAGCAGTTTACCACACTGATATGCCAATAAAATCACCGCGCGCTGTTGACAAATTCTCAAATAGACTGCATAATAGTTTTGTCCAATTCGACGCCATGCCCCAAGAAACGGCAGGCGCCGGTAAAAGCGGAAAAAATGCAAAGGAGAGGGTAAGCATGAAGTATGATTTTGAAACCCTGGTGGACCGTTCTCAGCATGGAAGCGGCAAATGGAACGGTATGCGGGAGAAAAAGCCCGACCTGTCACAGGGAATCGTCCCCTTCTCTGTGGCGGACATGGAGTTCAAAAACCCGCCGGAGATTGCCCAGGGGCTGAAGCAGTACATGGACACCCATATTCTGGGCTACACCAGCCCCACCCAGGAGTATCTGGACACAGTGTGCGCCTGGATGGAGAAACGCCACCACTGGCATATTGAGCCCGAGTGGATTGTAGGCACCCACGGGGTGGTAGAGGCCCTGCTGTTCTCTGTCAAGGCCTTCTGCCAGCCCGGGGACGGGGTCATTGTGTTCACCCCGGTCTACTACCCCTTCTACATGGCCATTGAGAACCATAACTGTGAAATCGTCCGCTGCCCCCTGGTCTACGAAAACACCGCCTACTCCATTGACTTTGACCTGCTGGAAAAGCTGGCTGCGGATGAGAACAACAAAATGCTCATTCTGTGCAGCCCCCACAACCCGGTGGGCCGGGTGTGGACCCCGGAGGAGCTCGCCCGCATCTGCGATATCTGCCGGACCCACGGGGTGCGCATTCTCAGCGACGAAATTCATTTTGACATTATTATGCCCGGGTTCGAGCACACGGTCATCCACAACGCCGCCCGGTCCGAGGACCATATCATTGTCTGCACCGCCCCCAGCAAAACCTTCAACCTGGCCGCCATGCAGACCTCCAACATTATCATCCCCGACGAGAAGGACCGGGAACGCTTCCGGGCTGTGGCCGGCCACGGCGGGCCCTCCGCCCTGGGGCTTGAGGCCTGCCGCATTGCCTACACCCAGTGCGAGGGCTGGATGGAGGAGATGATTGAGGCCGTGGACGCCAACCGGAAGCTGGCGGTGGACTTTATCCAGGAAAAGCTCCCGGAGATCAAGCCCATCCAGCTCCAGGGCACCTATCTGCTGTGGCTGGACTGCACGGCCCTGGGCAAGTCCAAGGAGGAGCTGGAAGAGCTGATGGTCCAAAAGGCCGAGCTGTTTTTGGATGAGGGCTATATGTTCGGCGACGAGGGCATTGGCTTTGAGCGCGTGAACCTGGCCGTGCCCCAGTGGGTGCTGCAAGCTGCTCTGGAGCGTTTGGAAAAGGCGGTGCGCGGCTGCTGATTTTGTGACGGGGGTGATCCGCTCAACGTGGTCGCCATTTTCTTTGAAAATGGCGAGAAGGGCGTAATTATTTTTTGGCCTGCGGCGCTAAGGGCAAGGTCGCCTCCGGCGGCCAGGGCGTTGCCCTGGACCCACCAGAGGCTTTGCCTCTGGACTCCACCAGGGGCCTAACGCCCCTGGACCGCGTATTTTTGCTCTATCATCACTCTTATAATTAAGGGGACAGCCTCAAAGCCTGTCCCCTTTTCTTTATTATACGTCACAGCCCCAGCGCTTTCCGCGCCAGAGCGTCCGCCCGGTCGTTGTTTGCATCGCCAGAGTGCCCCTTCACCTTCACAAACCGCAGCTTCATGGTTTTCGCCGCCTCCTGACACCGGGCGGCATAGCGCTGGGTGCCGGGCTTGTTGGCCTTCCAGCTGCCGTCGGCCCAGCGGCCCAGGCCCTCATAGTCGTGGTGAAGCTCCACCGCCGGAATCCCCTTTTCCAGGCAGTACTCCAACACCGTCAGCACCCCCATAATCTCCCCCGCCACATTGTGCATGGCAGCCATCTCCGGGTCGGCGAACCGCTGGGAAAACTCCCTCTCCTCCCCCTGCCAGAACAGCACCGCCCCGCAGGAAAAGTCCCCGGTCCCCTTGTCAAAGCTGCCGTCCACATAGGCCACCGCCCCGTCCCAGGGCTCCTCCGGGTCCGGCTCCCGCCCCTGTTCCCAGCCCTGTACAAAGGCCTCCGCCTCCTCTTGGGTGAAAAAGCTCTTATAAACCGCCCGGGGCGCCCCCTGCACCTGCTTTTTGCATGCCTCCCAGCTGTCATATATTCCCGGGCCGTCCCGGCCCACCCGCACCGCGTAATACTTTTTTGCCTTAGCCATAGCTGCCTCCCTGTTTTTTGCTTCTACCAGTATAACCCATAAAAACCGGAAAATCAACCGTGACCTTTTCCACCCGAATCGCGTCTTATACTATACAGAGCGTGCCGGCGGACTGCCACCCCCGCCGCCCGTTAACAATTTTTTCAAAATAGGAGGCGAAAAACCGGTTGATATATGCGGCCAAATGATGTATAATAGCACAAGGTATTGTAACTTTTTCCCCTTACTCTGAAAAAATCAAGGAGCGCATTGGCTTATGGAACATACATCGATGAACAAACACGCCCAGCCCAAAGGTAAAAAACCGGTCCTGCTGATTGTGGCGGTTATTTTGGCCCTGGTGCTGATTGCCGGCGCCTGCGTATGGTTTTTCTGGCTCAGGGGCTATCTTGCCGCCAGCAAGGCGGCGCCGGTTTATGTGACCTCCGTGGCCTCCATTGTGGGCGCGGGCAGCGACACCGACCCCCGGTATTCCGGCCTGGTAGAGCCCCAGGAGATCACCAAAATCAACAAGGACGACACCCGCACTGTGGCCGATGTGATGGTAAAGGAGGGGGACGAGGTCCAGGTGGGCACCCCCCTGTTCCGTTATGACACAGAGGAGATTCAGCTGTCCATCCGCCAGGCGGAGCTGGAGCTGGAGGGCATCGCCAACCAGATCGCCACCCTAAAGGACCAGAAGTCTACTCTGGAAGCGGAGAAGAAAAAGGCCGCCAAGGACGAGCAGTATTCCTACACCGTGTCCATTCAGTCCACCGAGTACAGCATCAAAGAGCAGGAATATCAACGCTCCGTAAAGCAGAGCGAGATTGAAAAGCTCAAGTCCTCTCAAGAGAATAACGAGGTGCTCTCTGAGGTAGAGGGCACCGTGCAGGAGATCAACCTGACCCCCAAAACCGACAGCAACGGCCAGCAGCTGCCCTTTATGAGCATCCTCTCCTCCGGCGAGTTCCGCATTAAGGGCACTGTGACAGAGCAGAACATAAACTCGATTTTCGAGGGCCAGGCCGTCACCATCCGCTCCCGGGTAGACGCGGACGCGGTCTGGGAGGGCACGGTGGAGACCGTCAACTATGAGCCGGTGCAGGGCGGCAATAACAATATGTATGGCGGCGACATGGGCGAGCAGAGCTCCAAATACAATTTCTATGTGGTGCTCAGCAATCTGGACGGGCTGATTCTGGGCCAGCATGTGTACATCGAGCCCCAAAAAGCCCAGACCACCCAGCGGGAGGGCCTGTGGCTGCCCGCCATGTACCTTGCTTCCAGCCTGCAAAACAACAAAGACGCCACAGCCAGCGCCGTAGAGTCCCTGAGCTCAGAGGACAGCCCCGTCTCCTCCTCCCCTGAGGAAGAGTTGAACGAGGTGGGCGAGGCCGACAATGTCAGCGGCACGGTAGACTATGTGTGGGTGCGGGACGAAAACGACAAGCTGGAAAAACGTCAGGTGCTGCTGGGAGAATACGACCCGGGCGAGGACCTGTATGAGGTCATCAGCGGCCTGGAGCTGGGGGACTATATCGCCCTGCCCAAGGAGGACCTGGTGCCCGGCGGCCCCACCACCACCGACGCCTCCGCCCAGACCGACTCGGACATCGTGGACGGAGAAACCGACCCGGGCTTTGCCGGCGGCACTGAGGGCGGCCTGTTCATCCCCGAAGGCGGTGAGGACAGCGTTGTGGAGCCCGCCGGCGGGGAAGACGGCGCCGCAGACGACAGCGCCGCTCTGCCGGAGGACGGCATTCCCACCAACTATGAGGACGGGCTGGAACCGGCCAGCGGCGCGGAGGGTACGGAATGATGATGCTTGAGCTGCGGAATATATATAAGACCTATTTGCAGGGCAAGCTGGAGGTGCCCGTGCTGGGCGGCATCTCCCTCTCTGTGGAGGAAGGGGAGTATGTGGCCATCATGGGGCCCTCCGGCTCCGGCAAAACCACCCTGATGAACATTATCGGCTGTCTGGACAGCCCTACCTCCGGGGAGTATCTGCTGGGAGACGAGGACATCTCCCAGCTGGGAGAAAAACGCATGTCCGAGGTGCGGCTGCACAGCATCGGCTTTGTGTTTCAAAGCTTCTACCTGCTCAGCCGCCAGTCCGCCCTGGACAATGTAGCCCTGCCCCTGCTCTACGCCGGCGTGCGCCGGAAGGAACGCCAGGAGATTGCCCGGCGGGCCTTGGAGCGGGTGGGCCTGGGCGACCGCACAGACTTCAAGCCCACCCAGCTCTCCGGCGGACAGTGCCAGCGGGTGGCCATTGCCAGGGCTATTGTGAATAACCCCAAAATCATTCTGGCCGACGAGCCCACCGGCGCGCTGGACACCAAGTCCGGCGACCAGATTATGGAAATCTTTCAAAGCCTCAACGATGAGGGCGTCACCATTGTCATGATTACCCACGAGCCGGAGATTGCCGCCCACGCCAAGCGCACCCTGCACATCCGGGACGGCCTGCTGCTGGGCGGAGCGGGCCAGCCCCTGCCGGAGCACAGCCCCGCCCCAGCCCGGCCGGCTGCCGCCCCGCCCTCTGCCCCACCGGCGGCAGGGCAGTCATACTCCGCTGTTCTGGCCCAGCCGGAGCCCCCCCATGCCCCGGCCAAGGCAAAGGCTGTGCGCCATTCCCGGCCGGCCGGGCCGGCTGGCCCTGCCCCCGCCGGCCCCAGTCAGCCAGCCGGCCCGGAGGAGCCCATCAGCGGCCAATCCATCATCGCCGCCCTGGAACGCCAGCTGGACCAGCTGAAGCAGGAGGACACAGCGGAAGGGGAGGGATCAGCTCATGAATAAAAAAACATCCTGGCGCAAGCGGCTGGTCATTATCATTGTGGTACTGGCGTTGCTGGCAGGAACCGGCACAGGCGCAGGCCTCTATCTGCGCTACCGGGGCGACCAGAAAACCGTTGAAGTGCTGCCCATGACCAATGTCTCTACCACCTATTGGGGCGACCAGACCACCTGCTCCGGCAATATTGTCTCCGACTTTGTACAGGAGCTGTACCCGGACACCAGCAAAACCATCAGCGAAATTTTTGTGCAGGAGGGGCAGGAGGTCAAGGTGGGCGACCCCCTTCTGCAATATGACCGCACCAGCCTGGAGCTGGATGTGGAGGCAAAGGAGATTGCCGTAAAGCAGGCGGAGGTAAAGCTGGACGAGGCCAACCGCCAGCTGAAAAAGTATCAGAACACCAAGCCCTCCTCCAACAATGTGGTGGTGCCCACCCGTAAGCCCACCCCCACCCCCAAGCCTACCCCAAAGCCCACGCCCACTCCCACCCCTACCCCGGAGCCTACCCCCGATGTCCCGGTCTACAAGCTGCTGACTGTGGACTCCCTGCCCTATAAAGGGTCCGGCACTACCAAAGACCCCTATGTGTTTTTGTGTGAGAACGGCTTTTCCATGACCCCCGGCTTCCTGCGGCTGCTGTGGGGGCTGGATGGGGCTACGCCTACGCCCGCGCCCACCCCTGCGCCAGAGCCCTCCTGGGAGCCAGACCCCACCCCCACCCCCACCGCTCCCCCCCAGCCCACAGAGGCCCCCACCCCGGAGCCGGAGCCTACCGACACGCCTGTCCCACCCGAGCCTGACCCCACAGACAGCCCCGCCTCCGACCCCGACCCCACCGCAGACCCGGGGCCGGAGGTCAGCGGCGTCAGCTCCCGCCGGTCCTACAGCTGGGAGCGTTACGCCCCCCCGCCGGAGGATGGCTACAGCCTTCCGCTGGCCTCTCCCTTTGCGGCGGTGTTTGAGGTGCGGGAGCACAACCACACCCAGGGCAAGCTGCTGTACTCCCTGACCCTGGACGGCACCCAGCTCTCCGTCAAGTTCGACCTGAGCGCGCTGCTACAGGGGGCGGTGGCTGTGGGCGACATCGCCGTTGGAAGCCGGCCTGTCAAGCCCCTGGTGCGGGCCGCGGCTACCCCCACCCCCAACCCTGACAACTACAACCATATGGGCTATACCTCCGCTGACCTTAAAAAGCTGATTAAGGAAAAGAAGCAGGAGATCACCGGCCTAAACCTGGACCTGAAGCAGGCCAAGCTGAACCTGGAAAAGTCCAAGCGTGCCCTGGCCAATTCCACGGTTACCAGCACTGTCGATGGCCAGGTGCGCAGCCTCATCGACCTGGAGGCCGCTATGGCGGAAAGCAAGCCCTTTATGGTGGTCACCGGGGCTCAGCAATACTATGTGTCCGGCTCTCTCAGCGAGAACCTGCTGGGCAGCGTGGCCATTGGCGACCAGGTCTCCATCACCTGCTACGGCATGAACGGCATGTCCAGCTACACCGCTCAGATCGTGTCTATCTCCGACTACCCCATGGAGGGAGGCGGCTTCTACGGCTCCGGAAATCCCAACAGCTCCAACTACGAATTCTCCTCAGTGATTCTGGACCCGGACGACAGCATTCAGACCGGCAGCTATGTGGAGATCAACATGAACGTCACCGGCGGCGAAGAGGCCCCGGGCGACGCCCTGTATCTGTACTCTCCCTATCTGCGGGAGGACGACGCCGGGTATTATGTTCTCAAGGCCGGAACAGACAACCGGCTGGTCAAGCAGTATATTCAGGTGGGCAAATCCATCTGGGGCGGCGATTATTATGAGATCAAGTCCGGCCTGACCCTCGAGGATTTTGTCGCTTTCCCCTACGGCTCTGACGCAAAGGAGGGGGTAAGGGTCCTGGTGGAGAACACCGAGGAGCCTCCCTTCCCCGAGGAGGACGGCAGCGCCCCGGAGAACAGTGAAAGCAGCGGCCTGACAGACAGCAGCATTCCCGAGGGCGGCGAGGACAGCGGCCTGGAGGACGGGGATACGCCGGAGGGCGATGAGGACGGCAGCCTGGAAGACGGGGGCGAAGCCCTGCCGGACGGCGCTGTCATCACTGGCCGTGATGAAAACGGCACCTATTTTGAAACAGAAAACGGAGGTGGCGTGATCCTTGATTGAGAATATCCGCTTGTCCTTTCAGGGCATCTGGGCGCATAAAATGCGGTCCTTTCTGACCATGCTGGGCATCATCATCGGCATTGCCTCCATTATTTCCATTGTGTCCACCATCAAGGGCACAAACGAGCAGATCAAGCAAAACCTCATTGGCGCGGGCAACAATGTCACCCGCATTCAGCTCTACCGCACCGACTACAACTACGTCTACGGCATGGACGAGGGCATCCCGGCGGGCATTCCCCAGGTCAGTCAGGCTACCTATGAGGAGATTCTTGCCCTGCCCAATGTAGACGCCGCCGCAGTGTACACCCGCCGGAGCTACACCAATTACTCCTTCTACTATGGCAACACCGAGCTCTCCGGCTGTCCTGTATACGGGGTGGACAACAGCTATTTTTCCACCTGCGGCTACTCTGTCAAAGAGGGCCGGATGTTTGTGCCCAATGACTTCACCGAGCTGCGCCATGTGGCGGTCATAGACTCCAACACCGCCAAAACCCTGTTTCAGGGCGACGCGCCCATTGGAAAGACCATTGAGTATAACGGCGTGGCCCTGGTGGTGGTGGGCGTGGTAGAGATGGACATCAAATTTGAGCCTGTCATCAACTCCATTGAGGAGTATTATACCTATATGGGCAGCAAAAAAAGCGGGGCCATCTTTCTGCCCAACGTCATCTGGCCCTCCATGTTTGCCTACGACGAGCCCGAGGAGGTGGCGGTGCGGGTCAGCTACACCGAGGCCATGTCCAAGGTGGGCAAGGATGTGGCGGACCTTTTAAACACCTACAACACCAACACCAACATTGTCTATCAGGCGGAGGACACCCTGAAGCAGGCAAAGGAGCTGCAGGACCTGAGCAACGCCACCAACCAGCAGCTGGTGTGGATTGCCAGCATCTCCCTGCTGGTGGGCGGCATCGGCGTGATGAACATCATGCTGGTCTCGGTGACAGAGCGCACCCGGGAAATCGGCCTGAAAAAGGCCATTGGGGCCAAAAAAAGCCGCATTCTCTGGCAGTTTTTGACTGAGGCTGCCCTGCTCACCAGCCTGGGCGGTCTGTTGGGGGTGGGCGTGGGCATTGGCCTGGCAGAGCTCATCTCCCACATTGCAGAGACGCCGGTGGCCATCAGTGTGCCAGCCATCCTGTTCGGCGTGCTGTTCTCTATGGTGATCGGCATCATCTTCGGGCTCATGCCCTCGGTGAAAGCCGCCAACCTGAACCCCATCGACGCACTGCGCCACGAATAATTCTTTCGCAAGCAAAGAGCCGGCCAACATGGGCGGCTCTTTTATTTTGTGTAAGCCCACAGTCCTCAAGGCCGCGCCCCTCCCGCTTATGTAATTACGCGCAAAAACAGCTCCTCCTCACCGTGTCAACGCCAAAAATACAGCGAAACCGGCCCTCCCCCTCTGCATCCCCATTTTTCCGCCGACATAGCCAGACCGTAGTTCCCGCAGACATCCACGCTTCCAACCCTACCGGCTTCCCGCAAAAGCTTTTAACCCCTCGCTTCAAGTCGCAAAAAAACATATCCCTCTCAGAAAGAAACAGAAAACCCGGCAAGGTCCCGCAACAAAGTCAGCGGCAAAACCTGACAAGTCCTAAAACAAAATCAACTGACCAGATTTCCCCCATAGTATAAAACAAACCGCCTCCTTCGCAGCGCAATGGGACAGCCTGCCACGCTCCATCCTTTCTCTCCTCTTACATCCCCCTGATTTTCACGGGAATCACCGCTTGGACATATAGTAGAAATGGGGGAATCCCCCCGGTTTCGATATTGAAACGGGAGATGAATGCGTATGGAGATCAATCATGAGCCCGGCCTGGCTGGGCTTTCGGCCCTGGCGCGGGGCGAACGGGCCATTGTGCAGGCCCTGACTGTGCAGGGGCCCATGCGCCGCCGCCTGCAGGACCTGGGCCTGGTGGCGGGCACACAGGTGGAATGTCTGGGGGCAGGCCCCCTGGGCAGCCCCTGCGCCTATCTGGTGCGGGGGGCGGTGATTGCTCTGCGCCGCCAGGACGCGGATGGGGTTCTCACCAGCCCCGGGGAGCAGCCCGCCCCGGCAGGGCTGCTTGGGGAGGCGCTGGATCATGGGGCTGTCTAGAGAATCCACTGGCGGGGGCGCGGTGAGCAAGCCCCTGGTCATTCAAAAGCGCCGCCCTGAAGACCGGGTGGTGGCTCTGGCCGGCAACCCCAACGTAGGCAAGAGCACCGTGTTCAACGCCCTCACAAAAATGCACCAGCACACCGGAAACTGGCCCGGCAAAACCGTTGCCACCGCCCAGGGCAGCTGCCGCCACAAGGGCCGGGGCTATGTGCTGGTAGACCTGCCCGGCTGCTACTCCCTCCAGGCCCGCTCTGCCGAGGAGGAGGCTGCCCGTGACTTCCTCTGCTTTGGGGGGGCCGACTGCGCGGTGGTGGTCTGCGACGCCACCTGCTTAGAGCGCAACCTGAATCTCGTGCTGCAGGTGCTGGAAATCACCCCCCGGACCGTGGTGTGCGTCAATCTGCTGGACGAGGCCCGGCGCAAAGGGGTCTCGGTTGACCTGGAAAAGCTCTCGCAGCTGCTGGGGGTACCTGTGGTAGGCGCTGCCGCCCGGGAGGGCCAGGGCCTCTCCCAGCTGATGGACGCCCTGGACGCTCTGTGCCAGGGAGAACCCACCCAGCCCCACTCCCCCCCGGTTCCCTATGGCGTACAGGCCGAGAAGGCCCTGCAAGCCCTAACCCCTGCCGCCGTCCGGCTGGCAAAGGGAAGGCTGCCCCCCCGCTGGCTGGCAGCCCAGCTGGCAGGCGGGGCCAGCCTGAGCAGCTCTCTCATCCAGGCTCTGGGCACAGACCCCCGGGAAGACCCAGAGGTCCAGGCAACGCTCAACGCCCTGCCGGACCGGCAGGCCTTGGGAGACGAAATGGCCGTCCAGACCGTGAAGCGGGGAGAATCCATTGCCCGCCAGGCCACAGAAAACGCCTCCGGCGGCTACAGTCCTCGGGACCGCCGCCTGGACCGGCTTCTCACCAGCCCCCTCACCGGCTTTCCGGTGATGCTGCTGATGCTGCTGGGCATTTTCTGGCTGACCATCGCCGGGGCCAACCTGCCCTCTCAATATCTCAGTCAGGGCCTGTTCTGGCTGGGCGACCGGCTGGGCGAGGGGCTGGCCGCTCTGGGCTCTCCCCCCTGGCTCACCGGGCTGCTGTGCGACGGCATGTACAAAACCCTGGCCTGGGTAACTGCGGTCATGCTGCCGCCTATGGCCATCTTCTTCCCCCTGTTCACCCTGTTAGAGGACCTGGGCTATCTGCCCCGGGTCGCCTTTAATCTGGACCGCTGCTTTCAGTGCTGCGGGGCCTGCGGCAAACAGGCCCTGACCACCTGCATGGGCTTTGGCTGCAATGCCGCCGGGGTCGTGGGCTGCCGCATCATCGACTCTCCCAGAGAGCGGCTCATTGCCATGCTCACCAACTCCTTTGTACCCTGCAACGGGCGGCTGCCCATGCTCATCTCACTCATCACCATGTTCTTTGTTGGCGCCGCCGGAGGGCTGGGCAGCTCCGTGCTGTCCGCGGCCCTGCTGGTAGCGGTCATCGGCCTGGGGCTGCTCATGACATTGGCGGCCTCCAAGCTGCTGTCGGCAACGGTGCTCAAGGGCGTCCCCAGCTCCTTCACCCTGGAGCTCCCCCCCTACCGCCGGCCTCAGGTGGGCAAGGTCATCGTGCGCTCCATCTTCGACCGCACCCTGTTTGTCCTGGGCCGGGCCGTGTCTGTGGCTGCGCCGGCCGGGCTGGTGATCTGGCTGCTGGCCAATGTGCAGGTGTCGGGCAGCTCCCTGCTCAGCCACTGCGCCGGGTTTTTAGACCCCTTCGCCCGACTGTTCGGCATGGACGGGGTGATTCTGCTGGCGTTCATTCTGGGCCTGCCAGCCAACGAAATCGTCATCCCGCTGATGGTAATGGCCTATCTCTCCCAGGGGAGCCTGGTGGAAATGTCCGACCTGGCCGCCCTGCGCACCCTGCTCACCGACAACGGCTGGACCTGGGTAACAGCCCTGTGCGTCACCGTCTTCTCGCTGATGCACTGGCCCTGCTCCACCACCTGCCTGACCATCCGCAAGGAGAGCCAGAGCTGGAAATGGACCGCTCTGGCCGCCGCGCTGCCTACAGCCTGCGGCCTGGGGGTCTGCTTCCTCCTCAACGGAGTCTGCCGCCTGCTGGGCTGCTGACCCCCACCAGTCTGCGCACCCCGGCACAACCAACGCCAGACTTGCCCCTCCAACATCTAACTCAGCCCAGTCAACCTCTGACTTAGCCCAACCAACACCTGACTTGGTTCAGCCAACGTCCGGCTTCATGCAACAGCCGCAGCCATTACCAGAGGATGGGCAAACCCACACCGATAAATGCTCAGCAAGCCCTACCCATTCCCCGGCCCCAATAAGCAAAAAAAGCCTGCGTCCCGAAACAACGCAGGCTTTTGCTATGTCTGAGCCTAGCCCTAAAACTCCGCCAGCCAATATTCTCGAATACGGGCCACCTGAGACACGCCAATCGCCGTCCTACGGCACAGCTCCCGGGCAGAGGGCGGCAGCGCCGTCTCGCTCAAAGGCGGCGGCTCTGCCACAGTCAGCGCCGGCAACGGTCCGGCCACCGGGGCCTCCACCCAATAGACCTCTATGGTCTCGTTATAATGAAGACCCAGCCGCACCACACAATAGACCAGCAAAAACAGGCACGCAAACAGCAGGCCCCTGCTGTCACGCCTCACGGGCCGTCCGGCCTCCCCTTGCACCGGACTTCTTGGCCTCAGCCAGCAAGCCCTTCACTTCCTCCTTGGTCAGCTGGCGGTATTTGCCCTGGGGCAGCATTCCCAGCCGCACCGGCCCCACGGCAATGCGCTTCAGCCGGGCCACCTCCAGGCCCAAAGCCTCGCACATCCGTCGAATCTCCCGGTTGCGCCCCTCATAAAGCACAATCTCCACCACCACGCGCCCAGGCTGCTGTTCCAATACCCGGGCCTTGGCCGGCGCTGTCCTGCGCCCGTCCAGCAAAATGCCTGTGCTGATTTTCAGCAGCTGGTCCTCCGTAATCCCCGGCCGCACTGTCACCCGATAGGTTTTTGCCACATGGGTACTGGGGTGGGCCACCGCATGGGCAAAAGCCCCGTCGTTGGTCATCAGCAGCAGCCCCTCCGAGTCCTTGTCCAGCCGCCCCACCGGGTACACCCGCTGAGAAAGCTCCTCTACCAGCTGGGCCACGCACCTACGTCCCCGCTCGTCCTCCATGGTGGTGACAAAGCCCCGGGGCTTGTGCAGGGCCAGATAGACCTTTTCCGCCGTCCTGTCCAGACGCCGGCCGTCCACCGCCACCACATCCCTGCCAGGCAGCGCGCTGTCCCCCAGCCCGGCGGTACGGCCGTTCACGGTGACACGCCCGTCCTTAATCAGCTGCTCCGCCTTCCGCCGGGAGGCCAGTCCTGCCTGCGCCAGTATTTTCTGCAATCTGACTCGTTCCGCCACAGCCCTTCCCCTTTCAACCCAGTAATAAAGTGAATTTTATTTTCTGCCCAATCAACCCAAAGTCCTGAACAAGAAAAATTCATTTAAACATGTACAGGCAACAGGCTCAAAGAATGCCTTTCCCCTAGGGCTTGTTTGAAAATAGAGAAAATGCCGGATTTTTGGTCCAAAGGAGGCGATTTCAAGGAGAAAACCGCAAGTCAATCTCGCGATTGACGAGGATTTTCGACGCAGAAAGCGACTGCTTTGGGGCAAAAAGACGGTGTTTTCGATTTTTCAAACGAGCCCTAATAACAGCCTGGTTTTACCCCTCAATCCTGCCGCATTATTTTCGTGTCCGACTTTGCCAACAGACCCCCGGTCAACGTAAAAAACTCTCATCCCGTATTGGTGATAAATACAGACTCTCAGTTCTCCGGCAGCCACACCCGCATCTGGTTCAGCCCCCGGTTGGCCCACGCGTAATAGGGAATCAGCCTGACCTCTGCCGGAACCCGCTCCGGGCGGCAGCTGGTGTAAAGCTCCTTGATTGCCTCCGTGCGCCAGCCCTGAGCCACCACAGGCGCCACGCCTCCCAGAAGCGTCGGGTCAAAGGCCAGCTCCCGCAAGCCCCCCTCCCGGTCCAGAGAAAGAGAGAACACCTCGCCTCCATTGTCCGCGCCCTCGGCGCAATAGACCAAAGGCCCCCGCTGCACAGCCGCCCGGCCGGAATCCGCCGGCACCCGCTGAGAGGCATAGACCTTCCGGGGCTCCATGTCCAACACCAGCTCCAGCTTGTCCCCTGGGGCAAATGTGCCGGAAATATAGGCATATCCCTCCCGGACCACCCCACTGAGGTCCACCTCTTTGCCATTATGCAGCAAAACCGTCCTCCGGCTCCAAGCGGGAATGTGCAGAGCCACCGTAGTCTCAGCAGGGTCCAAAAAGGTACAGCTCACCCGCCCGTCATGGGGATAGCCCGTCTCGCAGCGCATGGCCCAGCCAAAGGGGCTCTCCAGTCTTCCGTCCAGATAAGTATGCAGAAACAGCGTGTTCTCCCCTGCCGAGAAGGCATAGCTGCCAATGGACGCCAGCAGCCGGGCCACATTGGGCGGGCAGCAGGCGCAGGCATACCACTGGGGACGCTGGGGCAGAGCATGACGCTGGGTTGCCGCCTCTCCGGCAATGCCCGGGGCCGACTCCAAGGGGTTCACATAGAAAAACCGCCTGCCGTCCAAGGCCATGCCCGCCAGCGTTGTGTTGTACAATGCCCGCTCCATCACATCCGCATACTCCCCTTTGGGTTCCAGCTCCAACATCCTTCTGGCGAAGAAAATCAGGCCGATCGAGGCGCAGGTCTCCGCATAAACCGTGTCGTTGGGCAGGTCATAGTCCACTGTAAAGGCCTCGCCCAGTACAGTAGACCCAATCCCCCCGGTGACATACATCCGCCGCTGGACAATGCTCTCCCACAGCCGCTCGCAGGCCTCCTTCAGACCAGGGTCGCCGGTCTCCCGGGCCAGGTCCGCCATACCGGTGTAAAGGTACACCGCCCGCACCGAATGCCCCACCGCGTCCCGCTGCTCCCGCACAGGCCGTGCGCTCTGGGTATAGTCCTTGTCCAAAGCCACATCGTTGGGCTGCCAGACATACCAATCCCGGTTCTTCCGCTCCTCCACAAAATAGTGTGGCTCCTGGCCCCGCACATCCACAAAATGCTGGGCCAGCTCCCGATACCTCTCATTCCCGCTGGCCCGGTAGAGCTTCATCAGCGCCAGCTCAATCTCCGGGTGCCCAGAGTAGCCCCGGGTGTTTTTCTGCATAAATTCCTGGTAGATATGGTCCGCGCAACGCTCCATAATATGCAGAAACCGGTCCTTGCCAGTGGCCTCGTGATAGGCGCACGCCGCCTCCATCAAATGACCGGCGCAGTAGAGCTCATGGGCCTCCTGCAAATTTGTCCAACGCTGGCCCGGCCTCTTCACCGTAAAATAGGAGTTGAGATACCCATCCGGGAACTGAGCCCGCTCCAACAGCTCCACCACCTGGTCCAGCCGCTGTTCCAGCTCCGGGTCCCGCTCTGCGGCCAGAGAAAAGGCCGCGGCCTCCATCCACTTGGCCACATCGCTGTCCTGAAACACCATGCCGTAAAATTCCTCGTCCAGGGGCTCTCCTGCCTGGGCCTTGGCCGCCAGCCGCAGGTTCTCAAGGGCGTGGCTCTTCTCCACGCCGGGCAGCTGGTCGTTGAGAATGCTGTACTGATAGGGCAGCACGGTCTCTCTCACCAGCCTCTGCTTTTCCGCCCAAAATCCCTTTTCCAGTTTGACTGCCGTTACCGGCAAACTTCTGCTCTGCATATATTCCGACTCCCTTCCATTCACTTTCTGCACATTTTTCAGCGTCCTAATATGATTATGGCGCCCTCCCCCAACCCCTGTCAGCGAAACCAGCCCTTCACCGTCTCCCAAAACTTCTCCCAGCCCGCCGGCTCCGGGGGCTCAGACACAGCCAGGTCCTCGCCTGCCAGAATGGGCACGCTGTATATCTCCTGGCCGTCCAGCAGATACTGCACCCGCCCCACCCGTTCCCCCTCTGTCACCGGAGCATAGAGAAACCCGGGCAGCAGCACCCGGCTGGTCACCCTTTGGGCCTCCTCCCTGGTCAGGCTGAGGCGGATGCCCTGCCCCGCCCGCACATGGGCAGACTCCCGCTCTCCGCCCACCACAGCCACAGCCTCCGGGCAGGCCCCGTCCAGCTCCAGGGTCTCCGTGGTGGCAAAGCCATAGTCCAGCATGGCCATATGGTCGTCCCAGTCGTCCGGAGCATTCAGGGTCACGGCAATCAGCCCCGTTCCCTCCCGCCGGGCGGCAGACACCAGACAACGCCCCGCCTTTTTGGTAAAGCCCGTCTTCACCCCCACACAGCCCTCATACAGCCGCAGCAGCTTGTTGTGGTTGGCATAGCCGACCTTCTGGGCTGGCTCCACAAACTCCACCTGCAGGTTGGCGCTGCCTGCAATGCGGGCGAACTCCGGGTTTTTCAACGCCGCCCGGGCCAGCAGAGCCATGTCGTAGGCCGTAGAGTAGTGGGCCTCATCGTCCAGCCCCGAGGGGGTCACAAAGTGGCTGGATTCCATGCCCAGTTCCTGAGCCCGGGCGTTCATCAGCTCCGCAAAGCCCTCCTGACTGCCCCCCAGGTAAATGGCAGCGGAGTTGGCCGCGTCATTGCCCGAGGCCAACAGCATGCCCTCGGCCAGACTGGTCAGGCTCAGCCGGTTGCCGGCCAGCAGCCCCATAGAGGAGCCCTCCACACGCACCATCTCCTCGGTGATGTCCACCACCGGGTCCCCTGCCCGCTGGGCCTCCTCCAAAGACAGCAGCGCAGTCATGATTTTGGTGGTGCTGGCCATTGCCAGCTGCTCATGGGCGTTTTTCTCAAAGATGACTCTGCCGTCGTCCGCAGAAATCAGGATGGCGCTCTGGGCAGAGACCTGGGGCTCCTCCGGCTCCGCCCCCTGGGTTGTGGGGAGGGGCAGAGCCAACAGAAGCGCCGCAAGAAACGCCCCTGCCCAACGCCGCGATTTTTTTTCCAATCCTATCACCCGCCTTCTGCCAAAGACTATGCGGACAGGCGGCGGGATATGCTTGCCTTACTCCTTTGCAGCCTCCGGCGCCCCGGCCGGGGCGGGCTCAGGCTCCTCCTCCTTTTTCCGGTTGAACAGCGAGCCCAGCATGTCGGCAATATCCGGTATCTTCTCCAAAGCCCTGTCCACAGGACTGAAATAGGGCTCAATCTGAATCACCCGCACATTCCCCTGGTGGATGGAGAGAAAGGCGACCGGGCTCACCGTAATGCCCGCCCCGCTGCCGCCGGCAAACAACCCCTGGGGGGGCTGGGCCTTTGAGGGCAGGTCCGAGCCCCCGGCGGCAAAGCCATAGTTCACCCGGGAAATGGGGATGACCGTGGTCCCGTCCGGGGTGGTGATCGGGTCCCCCACCACGGTGTTCACGTCCACCATCTGCTTAATTTTTTCCATGCTGGACTCCAACAGCCCGCTTACCTTGTTCTCGCTCATGCTCTGCTTCCTTTCTCTGTTTGTTTCTCCCGACTTTGTGAAGCTTTTGGCTTTACACGCAGCCGCCTCCATATGCCCAGCCCCCCAAACAGCAGGGCCAAACCCGCTTGCAACACAAAAAACGGGCGGATGGAAAGGCGAGCTGTAAAGTCCACCATATTCACATCACTGTGATAATCCAAGTCCACTGTAAGGCCTTTTGCTTTACAGGGCAGCAGATGAAACAGCCCCCCGCAGGCCCCATAAACCCCGGCGGACACCCTGCCGTAAAGGAGCGCCGCCGCAGCCGCGTCCCCGCTCCCGCCGAGGCACAGGTAAAGGTCAAACTCCCGCAGCTTCAGCCGCCGCAAAAGCCTCCCGGAGGTCCGCCCCAGCAGCTTCAGCAAGTCGCCCAGCCCCTGCAAAAAGCCCCCCAGCCCCTTCTGCCGCAAAATTTCCTTCAGCTGCCCCTGCCAGTCCGGCCCAGCCTTTTGGGGCTTTTCCTTCTCCGGCTCCGGTTCGGGCTCAGGCTCCTCCTTTGGCTCCTGGCCCGGCTGCAGCTTGTACCGAAAAAACAGATACCGCAGCTCCAGCCCAAACTCCTCCTGAAAGCGCAGGGTGGCGTGCAGGGGCGTCAGGGTCAGCAGCAAAAGGAACAGCAGCAGGCCGCCGAGAACATAGAGAACGATCACGCCGCCCCCCTCCTTTCCTCATGAGTCCAAAACCGCCCGGTCAGCCCAGCATAATCTGCTCCGGCGCTTGGTCGCTCTCCCCGCTGTCTTCCACCTGGTCCTCCTCGCCGTCGCCCCCCGGCGGGGGCGGCAGCTGGTCGATAGAGGACAGCTGGAAGCAGCGCAGAAAATTCTCGGTGGTGCCATACAGCAGGGGACGGCCCGGCAGCTCCAACCGGCCCCGCTCCTCCAAAAGCCCCTTCTGCACCAGGCTTCCCACCACGCCGGAGCAGTCCACCCCCCGCACCTGCTCCACAAAGGCCTTGGTTACGGGCTGGTTATAGGCCACCACCGCCAGCACCTCCATTGCCGCCTGAGACAGGGGAGTGTTCCGCTTCAGGTCCAGCGCCGCCCGCACCGGCTCAATAAAGGCCGGGTTGGTGCAGAACTGGGCGGCGTCCCCCAGCACCAGCAGGTGAATGCCGCTGTTGCGGGTATTGTATTTTTTTTTCAGCGCGGCCAGAATCTCCTCCACCGCGTAGGTCCGCACCCCCAGCACCTGGGCGATGCGGTCCAGGGCCACGGGCTCTCCCCCTGCAAAGAGAATGGCCTCGATCTTGCCCATCAGCTCGTTATTTTTCATAGCTCCCCTTTACTCTCTCACGAATTGGCCCGCTCCCGGCCCAGCAGCCGGACCTGGCAGGCGCTGTCCTCCCCTTCCACCCGAACCCGGCGGCTTTTCACCAGCTCCAGCACTGCCAGAAACAAGGCCACCCGGGAAGAACGGTCCTGCTTCTGTGCAAACAACGCCTGATAGGCCACTGTCCCCCGCCGCCAGAGATACCGCAGCACAAACACCGTCTGGCTGGCCACAGAGACGATCCGGGCGCTCACCAAAGCCGAAAAGCTCTCGGGCTTGGGGGGCAGCAGGCTTTTGCCCTTGCCCCATGCAGCCCGCAGGGCCTGGCCCAGCTCCCGGGGGTCGTGAACCCGCTGGTATGTAAAGTCGGCGGGTAGCTCCTCCGCCGGCCGGGTGACTGTGTCAAAGGCCGCCTGCTCCCGCAGCTTTTCCGCCGCCCGCCGGCACTGCTGATATTCCAGCAGCAGGCCGGTCAGCTCAAGCCGGGGGTCTTCCTCCTCCTCGGGCCGGGGCAGCAGCGAGGCGGTTTTGATGTACACCAGCCGCGCGGCCATTTCCAAAAACTCGCTGGCAATGTCCAGGTCCGCCTCCCGCATCAGCTCAATCTGCTCTATATACTGGTCCAGCAGCTCCGCAATGGGAATGTCGTAGATGTCGATTTTATTTTTCGCCACCAAAGCCAGCAGCATGTCCAGGGGGCCCTCATAGACCTCTAACCTGTATTGCAGCTTATCCATTTACAGCACACCAAACAGCCGGAAGGGCAGCGCGGCAATCCAGGTAATCCCTTGGGTCAGCACGCTCTCCACCGCGTAAAGGGGGCCCGAAAAGGCTCCCGAGAACATCAACACAAACAGCGCCATCACAAAGATATTCTGATACCGGTAGTAGGTAGCCAGAGCCCGGTCGCTGAGAAAAGCCCCCAGAATCCGGGAGCCGTCCAGAGGGGGAATGGGCAGCAGGTTGAACGCAGCCAGAGTCACGTTGACAGTGACATAATAGCTGAACATATTGAGAATAAAGTCCGTGACCGCGTTATAAGGGGCAAAGGCCAGCACTGCAAACAGCAGCACCGCCCCCACCAACGCCGCCAGCAGGTTCGAGACCGGCCCGGCCACAGCCACAATGGCCATGTCCCGCTTTGGCTTCTTAAAGTAGCGGGGGTCCACCGGCACGGGCCTCGCCCAGCCAAAGCCGAACAAAAACAGCCACACCGTGCCCACCGGGTCCACGCTGGCCAGGGGGTTCAGGGTCAGGCGGCGTTCCAGCCTGGCCGTGGGGTCTCCCAGCTTGTTGGCAGTCCAGCCGTGGGCCAGCTCATGCAGGGGCAGAATGCACACAATGACGAAAATGATGGCCAGCACCTGGGCCAGCACCGCCTTTACATCGACGCTGCCCCCGGCCATAATGGTCCGTATCACACTGAGGATCATAAGGAGGCTTCCTTTCTTTCGCTCTGAGTTTTGGTCCTTCGGGGGCGGCTTTCTTCTGCCCGCGAAGGCTGCACTCCAAGGATTATAACCTATTTTCAGGAAAAAGACAATTCCTTTCAAAAAAAACTTGCAATTTGTTCCTGCATCTGTTATAATCCTAGTTGTTGATTTTTAAGACCCGCATCATACCCGTACTTGTAAGGAGGTGCAGATATGGCAAAATGTGAATTCTGCGGCAAGGGCGTTGCGTTCGGTTGTAAGGTTTCTCACTCCATGCGTCACTCCAACCGTTCCTGGAAGCCCAACATCCGCCGCGTCAAGGCGATTGTGGACGGGACTCCCAAGCGTGTTTACGCCTGCACCCGCTGCCTGCGTTCCGGCAAAGTGACCCGCGCCGTGTAACTCCGGCCCCAAGGAGCCAGGTACATCTGAAAGCAAACAAGGGCTGTTGACTGGGCCTGCCTGCGGGCGGCTCACAAGCAGCCCTATTTGTTTTGCCATTTTTCCTGACCAGGGAGGCGTACTGCCTGACAAAAGCCTCTCCCGATGAAACAATATTTTGGGGGCTCAGCTCCCCCTCCCCGCCCATCCTCCCAATCTACCGGCAGCAAAACCGAACGCTCGCCGGCTTGCTCCGCAAACCTTCCGCAGCCGCCAAGACCCCGCGTCTGCGCTCGCTGGGCTTCTGCTGGTTCACCTGGCGGCGTGCTGAGAGAAAAATAATACTATCTTTTTATTACAGTCTCTCTTGACAGGAGTACCGGCAAGCCCCTTCCTCTGAATATGACAGCAGCATACAGGCCGCTGGTCTCCCTGCGGTCGACCTCGCCAGGGGTGCCACGGCGGCGCAGCTCTGCCCCGTCCCAAACTGAGATTTGGGAGCGAACCCGTACCTCGCCTCTTTGCTGTCTGCACCGCCTAAGTTCAAGGTCAAGGTCGCCTCCGGCGGCCGAGTTCACGAAGTGAACTCGCAGGCTCTGCCTTAAGAATCCGCCAGGGGCCTAACGCCCCTGGACCGCGCTATTTGGTCTCCACATGCACGTCCAGCTGTGGGAACGGGATGGCAATGCCCTCCTGGTCAAAGGCCAGCTTCACTGCCTCCTGCATGGCAAAATACAGGTCCCAATACTCCTCCTGCCGACACCAAAGCTTCATCACCAAGGTCACCGAGCTGTCCTTCAGCTCCCCCACCGCAATCACCGGCCCCGGCTGGTCCAACACCCGGGAGTCCTTCTCCGCCAGCCTTGCCAGCACCCCCTTGGCCTTCTGCAGGTCCGCCGAATAGGCCACCCCATAGCTCAGGTCCAACCGCCTGGTGCCGTTGGTGCTGAAATTCACCACCACATCCCCCGTCACCCGGGAGTTTGGCACAATGACCTCCTTGTTGTCAAAGGTCGCCAGAATGGTATAGAGAATCTCAATCCGCTTAACCGTGCCCTCATAGCCCCCAAAAGCCAGATAGTCCCCCATTTTGAAGGGTTTGGTAAAAATAATCTGCATGCCGCTGACCAAATTGGAGAGACTCCCCTGCAGGGCAAAGCTGGCGGTCAGCCCCGCCGCCCCCAGCGCCGCCACCAGAGAGTTGACGTTAATCTGCAGCTGGGCCACCGCGCTCACCGCGGCCACCATCAGCACCACAGCCCGCACCAGCGAGCCGATAAAGCCCGCCACCAGCGGGTCGCCCCGGCCCTTTTTCACAGCGTTGCGGGTCAGCCGTGCCGCCAGCCGGGCCAGCCACCACCCGGCCAGAAAAATCAGCCCCGCCGCTAGAAGATTGCCCCCCATTTTCACCAGCCACGCCACAATCGCGGCCAAAAAGCCGTTCTGCTCCTGACTCATCCAACTCCTCCTTCCTTTTCCCCTCCATTATACCACCAACCGGGGCGAAAAAGGAAGAATTTCCTGGAAAATTTTCGCAGAAATTCATTTCCCCCTGTTCCCCGCCCGGTATTTATGCTATAATGTGTTCTGACGAATATAAAAAGATTCCGTCCGGCAAAGCAAAAACCAGAGAGAACCGAACCCCATACCGCGAAAAGAGGCGCCCCATCGCCGCCTTTGACCTTACGCGTTCCATCAGCCGCTGTCCCACAGCATAAATTAAGGCGCGTTCAGGCAGACCTTATCCCATTTTTCGCGTTGACAATTTTGGGGCAGCGCCAACCGCGCTCAACAAAATTGCCTTTGCCGGCTCTTGTACACATCCAACGAAAAATTGTCTGCGCAGCCCCCCCTACAGTTTCTATACCATGTCGCCCTTCCAGTACGCGAGACACATAAAGCTTCCGGGCGGCTGCGCACATTTTGGAGCTCTTGATAAAGTCGAGTCCAGAAAAACAATGCACAGAATTTGGCTGCAAAAATTCGGTTTTGCCTTTTTATTTGTACGTTTAGCAGACCCATTTTCCCCCGAAGTCCGGCCGAAATATGGGGACACGCCCGAAAAGAAACCGCCAAAAAAAGTCCGGGTAGGCGCACAGCCTCCATTTGTCACAAGGAGTAGGAGTTTATGGAAAAATATTACGACGTCTGCTGGGTCTGCTTCCCTCTGCGGGACGGCCCGGACCCTCTGCACGGAGAGCTGGCCCAGGCCCGCCTGCGCTTTTTTACCGGCGGGCGGCGCGCCGTGCGCACAGAAAACAGCCTGACCGTCAAGGGCTTCAGCGGTCGGGTAAAGGGCCGCATCTCCCAACGGAGCCTGTACTGGAAAAAGACCGTCAAGGGCGTCTCCGGCGGCAGCGTTGTGCTGGAAGAGGCCTTTGGCCAGAAAGGGGGCTGGCTGGTGGTGGCCCGGGACTTCCGGGGCCTGATTGTCAGCCGCAGCTTTTTTGATAAAAGCCACCGCTGGCTCAAAAGCGAATATTACGAGCCCTGGGACTCCACAACCCCCCGGGTGGTGTTCTCCCCCCAGGAGGACGGCGGACTTCTCCGCCGGGACTGGGACGGGGAAAAAGCCGCCTGGCGGGACACCCCTCTCTCCCCCGCCCCCTACCGCTCCGGCACGGCCGGGCAGAGCCTGGTAGACGCCCGGCTGGGCCCGCCCCAAATCCTCATGCTCACCACCAAAGGGGAGCTCTGCTTCACCCCCCAGCCCCAGGCCCGGCAGCGAGAGGCCGCCCTGGAGGAGGTCAGCGGCGGCACAATGGTGCTGCTGCCCGCCTGGGAGGTCCGGGAGGGCGAGCTGCTGGACGGCGCAGAAGAGGACTCCTCCATCACCTTCACCAGTCTGGAGGAGTACGCCAGAATCCAGCCGCCTCCCCAGCAGGAGGCCCCTGCCCCCACCCCGGAGGAGCCCGGCCAGGTCCCGGCCAGCCTCCCCGCCCCCAGCAGCCCCGAGGAGGAGTTCCGCCCCGGCAGCGAGGAGGAGCCCGAGACCTGCACAGAAGCTCAACCCGAATCTCCCCCCCTGCCCGACACAGAGGACCAGCCCGAAGCCCCTCCCCCCTCTGACAGGGAAGACCAGTCGAAAGAAAAACCGGGCCAGCCCCCTGCCCACGCCGGCCCGGCCCCGCAGCCAGACCCGCCCGAAGAGGAAGCCCACACCGAAAATGTAGAGGCCATTCTGGCCGAGGCCGCGGCACAGCGGAACGCCTCCCCTGCCAGCCCCCCCACCGGGAGCCTCACCGGCCGGGGACGCTCTCAGCAGCCCAGCGGCATGACCTCCTACGAGGGAGAGTACCACCAGGGCAAACGCCACGGCTTTGGGGCATACTACTACAAGGACGGCAACCTGTGCTATGCCGGCTCCTGGAAGGACGACCGCCGGGACGGGCTGGGGGTGTCCTTCCGGGACAGCGACCACGCCCTGCATGTGGCCCACTGGCAAGAGGGCCAGCCCCAGGGCCTGGTCAGCCTGTTCGACAAGGACGGCAGCCTGCGCTACAGCGGACGCATTGAGAACGGCAAAAAAGAAGGGGCTGGGGTCATGATCAACGGCCAGGACGGCACAGTGTTTGTCGGCCAGTGGGCCGGGGGCGAGGCCACCGGCCTGGGCTCTGCCTTTGACAGCCAGGGCCGGCTGCTGTATTACGGCGGCTGGAAGGAGGGCCGGCGCCACGGCCACGGCACAGAATTCGACCTCTCCGGCGGCGTGGTGTTCGACGGAGAGTTTCGGGACGGAAAATACTACAACGGCGTGCTCTACCAAAAGCTGAAGGCTGACGCCAGCGAAGCCTGCGCCGGGGCCCCGGACAGTCTGCCTCCCAAAGCGTAACGCTGTCATAGCAGGAGGAAAACCCGCCCGCCCTCCCCCTTCTTCCCATAAAGAAAAGGGCGAAAGCCGAAACCGGCTCCCGCCCCAGGCCTGCGCCGGGCTCAGCGCAGCATCTTCTCCATGTCTCCAATCAAACTGCCCACCGTGTGAATGGCACGGCTGGCGTTCTTCTTCATGTGCGCCGCCTTCCGGTGAGAGCCGCTCATGGCCTTTGTGCCAATCGCCGCCACTGCCGCGCCGGTGAGCAGCCCCAGGCCCACGCCCTTTGCCACGTTCATGGTCTGCTTATACATTGCGTCAAACCTCCCTATCAGAATGAGTAATCTGACCAGCCTCAACACAGCTGTCATGCTCATTTTTCCCCCTCCTCTCCCATTTTATCATCGCAGGGCCCAAAAAGCCTCAATTTGACAGATTGCCCGTCCATTCTCTCAGGAGCCAGCCTTCCTGCGCCCCGGAAAGGACCCTTATGGCCTCTCTCAACATTGTTCTCGTCCAGCCCGAAATCCCCCAGAACACCGGCAACATTGCCCGCACCTGCGCGGTCACCGGAGCCTCCCTGCATCTGGTGGGCCCCATGGGCTTTGTGCCCAGCGACAAAAAGCTCCGGCACGCGGGGCTGGACTACTGGCAGTATCTTGACCTGCATCTTTACCCTAGTCTCACCGATTTTATGGAGAAAAACACTGGCAATTTTTTCTTTTTCTCCACAAAGGCCCCCCGGCGGCACTCCGACGTCTCCTACCCCGACGGCTGCTGGCTGTTCTTTGGCAAAGAATCCGCCGGCCTGCCCGAGCGCCTGCTGTTTGAAAACCCGGACCGCTGCGTGCGCATCCCCATGATGGACCACGCCAGAAGCCTGAACCTGGCAAACGCCGCGGCCATCGGGGTCTTCGAGGTGCTGCGGCAGTGGGACTACCCCCAGCTGCAGTGCCGGGGCGAGCTGCGTGATTTCGACTGGGCCGCCGCCCGGGCCCGCCGCCCCGGGTCAGAGTTTCTATAAGAACTATAAGAACTTGTACCAATAGGATTTGTGCCTGGATTTTCGAGCAAATTTAGCCGAGGCGCAAACCCCCAGGCAATCTCGCGATTGGCAAGGGGTTGCAACACAGTCAACCGTAAAATTTGCCGAAAAGACAGGTGCAAACTCCGATTGATACAAGTTCTAAAAAGACACAGGAGGGCTTTCTATGCCGTCAAAATACTACGAGGGAGAGGACTTCCAGAACCTGACCCTCACCGAAGCCCGGCTTGAGGGGCTGACTTTGGTAGACTGCTCCTTTACCGGCTGCGTGTTCGAGCGCTGCCAGCTGGTCCGCTGCGCCCTCACCGAGTGCCGGTTCACCCGCTGCCGGGTGATCGACCCAAAAAGCGAATCCAGTCAGGTAAAATTCCTCTCTCTCCAGGACTGCGCCCTCACCGGCGTCAACTGGAGCCTGCTGCTGCCCGCCGGAAGCTTTGGAGAGCCCCTGGACAAGCTGGAGGCCTGCCGGATGAAATACAATTTCTTCACCGAAATGGACCTGCGCCGGTTCTCCTTTGAGGGCAGCTCCCTCACCGAGTGCATGTTCACTGGCTGCAATCTCTCCGAAAGCCGTTTTTCCGGCTGCAGCCTGGCTGGCACCGAGTTCTTTCAGTGCAGCCTCACCGGCGCGGACCTGCGGGGGGCCCAGGGCTACCGAATCGACGTGCCCAGCTGCCAGCTGAAGGGGGCCCGCCTCGCCATGCCCGAGGCAGTGAGCCTGCTCTACAGTCTGGGCGTCCGGCTGGAATAGGCCTTTCCCGTTGGCTTTCTTCGCCCCGTAAAGACAATTTATTTACAAATTCCCCCTTCCATTGGACAGGGGGATTTGCTATAATGAGGGTGCTTAGGGCTTGTTTGAAAAATCGGAAACGCCGTCTTTTTACCCAGAAGGGGCTCCTTTCTGCGTCAAAAATCCTCGCCAATCGGAAGATTGCCTTGCGGTTTTTTCCTTGAAATGAATCCCTTCTGGGTAAAAATTCGTCATTTCCTCTATTTTCAAACAAGCCCTACACTGTATCCCCATGAACCCCACAAAACCGGGAGGAACCGAGATGCATTTTATCCAGTTTGATAACGTCTGCAAATTCTATACCATGGGCGAAAACCGCATTGCCGCTGCCGACCATATCAGCTTTTATGTGGAGCAGGGGGAGTTCTGCGTCATCGTGGGCCCCTCCGGGGCGGGCAAAACCACTGTGCTCAACATGCTGGGGGGCATGGACTCCTGCGACGAGGGCGCCATCACCCTGGACGGGGCGGCCATCAGCAGCTACAGCCCCCGGCAGCTCACCGCCTACCGGCGGTTGGAGGTGGGCTTTGTGTTCCAGTTCTACAATCTGGTGCAAAACCTCACCGCCCTGGAAAACGTAGAGCTGGCCAGCGAGATCTGCCCCCGCCCCCTGGACGCGGCCCAGACCCTGCGGGAGGTGGGCCTGGGAGACCGCCTGCGGAACTTTCCCGCCCAGCTCTCCGGGGGCGAGCAGCAGCGGGTGGCAATTGCCCGGGCCCTGGCCAAAAACCCAAAAATCCTTTTGTGCGACGAGCCCACCGGCGCCCTGGACTACAACACCGGCAAGGCGGTGCTGGGTCTTTTGCAGGACACCTGCCGGAGAACCGGCCGCACGGTGCTGGTCATCACCCACAACGGGGCGCTCACCGCTATGGCGGACCGGGTCATCCGCATCAAAAGCGGCAAAGCTGTGTCCAACGAGGTAAACCCCTCCCCCATCCCCGTGGAGGAGATCGAATGGTAACGGTCAGGAGGTAGCCCCATGAAGAAGACCTACGCCAAAAGCATCATCCGCACCGTGCGGGGCAGCCTGTCCCGCTTTTTCGCCATTTTCGCCATTGTGGCCCTGGGCTCGGGCTTTCTGGCCGGAGTGCTGGCCTCTCCCCTTGACATGCGCATCTCAGCCGACAGCTACTGGGACGATACGGACATGTTCGACCTGCGGGCCCTGTCCACCCAGGGCCTCACTGCCGCAGACATAGAAGCCCTCTCCCAGCTGGAAGGGGTAGAGTCCGTCATGCCCGCCTATGACATGGACCTGGTCATGCTGTCCAGCCAGGGAGACGCCTACACCACCCGCCTGCACTCTCTGCCCCAGGCCGACGCCCCCCAGCTGAACCAGCCTGTGCTGCTGGAAGGCCGTATGCCCGAAAAGGCCGGGGAGTGCGCGGTCATTGTCTCCCGCAGCTTCAGAAAAGAGGACTGGGTGGGCCAGACCCTTGCCCCCAACCCGGAGGAGGACCACGAGAACCTGCCAAAGGAGCTCACCGTGGTGGGCACCGTGCGCAGCGCCCTGTATATCTCCCTGGAAAACGAGCACTCCACCGCCGGCGCCGGCAGTCTGGAGCTGAAGCTCTACACCCCGCCCGAGACCTTTGACCAGGACTACTACACCACCGCCTACCTGACCCTCACCGGCGGCAAGGAGCTTAACGCCTTTTACAAGGCCTATCAGGACCTGGCGGACCAGCTCTCCGCCCGGCTGGAGCCCTTTGGGGAGGACCGGGCCGCAATCCGCTGGCAGGAAATTGTGGACGAGGCCAACGCCGAGCTGGCCGACGGCCGGAGGGAGTATGAGGAGGCCAAAGCCGAGGCGGAGCAGGAGCTGGCCGACGCCCGGCAGGAATTGGAGGACGGCCAGCGGGAGGTCAGCGAGAACGAGCAAAAGCTGGCCGACGCGAAAAAAGAGCTGGAAGAGGGCCGGAAGGAGCTGGACGACGGCCGGGCCGCTCTGGAACAGGAGACCGCCAACGCCCGCCAGAAAATTGCCGACGGGCGCAGCCAGATCAACAGCTATCAAAGCCAGCTGAACAGCGGCCGGGCGCAGATTGCCGACGCTCAAAAGCAGCTTTCCGCAGCCCGGGCCCAGCTGAACGCCGGAGACCAGGAGCTTGCCGCCGCCAAGTCCCAGCTGGACGAAACCCAGGCCCAGCTGGACGGGCTGGACCAGGGCAAGGCCGCGCTGTTTGCCGCCGCCGCCCAAATGGGCCTGCCAGAGACCGACGGCTCTGACCAGGCCGCGCTGGCCCTCATCGCCGCCCTGGAACAACAGGCCCCTGACGCGGCAGGCCAGTTCGCCCCCCTCAAGGCCGGGCTGCAGGCCCTGGCCGCCCAGGGAACAGACTCCGCCAACGCCCGGGCCGCCTGGGAGCAGGGCCTGGCCGAGTATGAGCAGGGGCTTCAAAAGGCCCAGTCCGCCCGGGCTGAGCTGGAAAAAAACCAGACCGCCCTCAACAGCCGCCTCAGCCAGCTGAATACCCAGCAGAACACTCTGAACGCCCAGCTTCAGGAGCTGAACAACGCCGAGGCCGCCCTCAACTCCACAGTGGCCGAAACCCAGGCCCAGCTGGCCCAGGGAGAAAAGGATCTGGCCAACGGTCAGAAGGAGTACGACGACGGCGCGCAGAAGCTGGCCGACGCAAAAAAAGAGCTGGCCGACGGCTGGCAGGAGTACAACGAGGGCAAGGCCGAGGCCGACGCGGAACTGGCCGACGCGGAGCAGGAGCTGCTGGACGCCCAGGCGGACATTGACGCCATTGAGCCCGGCGAATGGTATATTTACGACCGGCAGGACAATGTGGGCTTTTCCAGCTATGCCTCCAACGCGGACAAGATTGCCGCCATTGCCCAGGTGTTCCCGTTGTTCTTCTTTCTGGTGGCCGCGCTGGTGGCCCTCACCACCATGACCCGCATGGTGGAGGAGGAGCGCCAGCAGGTGGGAGCCATGAAGGCTCTGGGCTACTCCTCCCCCCAAATCGCCGCCAAATACCTGCTGTACGCCGCCTCAGCCAGCCTGTTGGGCTGCGTCTTCGGGGTGGTGGTGGGCATGTGGCTGTTCCCCACCGTAATCATCAACGCCTACAGCATTATGTACCTGCTGCCCATTACCCTCACCCCCTTCAGCTGGCCGCTGGCGCTCACCGCCTCTGGGGCAGCGATTCTGTGCACCCTGGCGGCCACCCTCAGCGCCTGCTGGGCCGCTCTGCGGGAGTCCCCCGCCCGGCTGATGCTGCCCAAGGCCCCCAAGGCAGGCAAACGCATTCTGCTCGAGCATGTCACCCCCCTGTGGAGCCGTCTGAAGTTCACCCAAAAGGTCACCGCCCGCAACCTGATGCGCTATAAAAAGCGGTTCTTCATGACAGTCATCGGCATTGCCGGGTGCACCGCCCTTCTGGTGACCGGCTTCGGCATCCGGGACTCTGTCTCTGACATTGTGGAGATCCAATATGGAGAGCTGTCCCATTACCAGCTGATTGTGGGACTGATGAGCGGCCAGGCCCTGGAAGACCCGGACCTGCTGGACACTCTGAACGACCCGGCCCAGGTGGAGGACTGGATGGCCGCGCTTCAGGAAAATGTCCGCACCGCCCCCCAGGGCAGCGCCCCCCAGGACGACGTGACCCTCTTTGTGCCCCAGGATACCTCCCGCCTGCCGGAGTTCTTCCAGTTCCGCCACCGGACGGACAGCCAGCCGGTAGAGTACAACGAGAACGCGGTCATCGTCACCGAAAAGCTGGCCCAACGCCAGCGTCTGAAGCCAGGGGACTCCATCACCGTGAAAAACCAGGACGAGGCCGAGGCCTCCTTTGTCATCACCGATATCTGCGAAAACTATGTGGGGCACTACCTCTACCTCTCCCCCGCCGCCTATCAAAAAGCCTTCCACACCCTGCCGGAGCCCAACTCTCTGCTGTGCGCCCTGCCGGAGGAGGGCCCCCAGGGCGGCGAGTCCGCCCTCACCACCCGCCTGCTGCAATGCGACGACGTGGCCATGACCACCTCCACCGCAGAGCTGTCCGCCAGCTTCAGCAGCAGCCTCCAAAGCATCAACTCCATTATGGTGGTGCTCATTGTGTCGGCAGGAGCCCTGGCCTTTGTGGTGGTGTATAACCTCACCAACATCAACATCACCGAGCGGGAGAAGGAGCTGGCCACCATCAAGGTGCTGGGCTTTTACGACAGCGAGGTGGCAGGCTATGTCTACCGGGAGACCGCCGCCCTGACCCTAATCGGCACAGGCGTGGGCCTGGTTTTGGGCATGGCCCTGCACCAGTTTGTCATCCGCACCGCGGAGATCGACATGGTGATGTTCGGCCGGGCGGTGTATCCCCCCAGCTACCTTTACGCCGCAGTGCTTACCGTGCTGTTCAGTGTGCTGGTGAACCTGGTCATGTACCGCAAGCTGAAAAACATCAGCATGGTAGAGAGCATGAAGGCCCCCGAGTAGGCCGGAAAGGAGCGATATGAAGCACCTAATCATCGCCGGGGTGCCCCGGGCGGGAAAGAGCACCCTCTCCCGGCGGATTGCCCGGCAGCTGGGCTGGCAGCATGTGAGCATGGACGCCATCATCGCCGGTTTCGAGCAATGCTTCCCCGAAACCGGGGTAGACACCGGCCTCAGCGTCAACCAGGGCAGGCCCTCTCTGGAAATCCTCCGGGTCATCAGCAGCCGGATGGCCCCCTTTCTCCACGCCATGACCGACCCCGAGGAGTACGACCGCCAAAACGGCCCCATGGTCATTGACATGTACCAGCTGCTGCCCGAGGACTATGTCCGCTGCCGCCTGTCAGACGCCTGCCGGGTCCTCTACCTGGTCACCGGCAGCGTGACCCCCGAGGAGCGGTTTGCCATACAAAAGCGGTACGACACCCCAGAGGACTACACCTACACCCTCACCGACCAGGAGCGCATGGAGGGCTGCCGGGAGCTGGTGGCCCAGAGCCGCCTCATCCAGGCCCAGTGCCAGCAATACGGCCTGCCCTGCCACGAGACCGCCCGGGACCGGGAGCAGGTCTTCGCGGCCATCCTGGAACAGCTTGAAAAGAAAAGGAGCGAATTTGAATGAACCCAGCCATCACCCTGATCCGCCCCAGTATTCAGTGGAAGGAGAAGGCCCTGGCCTTCCGGAAGGAGTTTTTTGAGAACGGGGAGCCGGTCATCTTTGGCAGCGAGCTGCTGGACAAGACCGAGAGCTATGAGGACTGGCTGACCGCCGTTGCCCGCAACACCAGCCCCAAAACCGTTGACCCCAACTGGGTGGTGACAGACACCTTCTTTGCGGTGGACGGGGCAGGCGAGATCGTGGGCATCATCGACCTGCGCCACCGGCTCAACGATTTTCTGAAGGACCTGGGCCACTGCGGCTACAGTGTGCGGCCCAGCCAGCGCCAGAAAGGCTATGCCCGGCAGATGCTGGCCCGGGTGCTGGAGGAGGCCCGCCGGGCCGGCCTCCCGGAGATATGCATTTCCGTAGAGCGGGCCAACCTGGCCTCCGTCCGGGTGATAGAGGCCAACGGCGGCGCCCTCCGGCGCAGCTTTACTCACCAGGGCGCACCGGCGGACGTTTACGCCTTCCATTTATAGGTGCGGCCTCCCCAAAGCAGAAAAGCGAGGGAAGCGCCCTGTGCCCCGCAGGCCCTGAGCTTGCATGAGAAAATGACGGCCTGGCGCAATTCCGCTTCGACCAACGCCGCCAGCCGGAAACATAATGGATTTCCATGGATTTTGCAAAGTTATACTTGCAAACAGCCGCGTTTTGGTATACAATATCTGGTAGTAGTCTGTGCGTTTTTACTACTCGATTTCTTTAGAAGAAGGAGTGCACTGAAAATGAACTATCTCAACAAGAAGACTGTGGAAGACATCGACGTTGCCGGCAAGCGGGTCCTGGTCCGCTGCGACTTCAACGTCCCCATGAAGGACGGCGCTATTACTGACACAAAGCGCATTGTGGGCGCCCTGCCCACCGTCAAGTACCTCTCCGACCACGGCGCCAAGGTGGTCCTCTGCTCCCACATGGGCCGTCCCCACAACATCTTCAACGATACCGTGAAGCTGGACAAGAAGGAAAAGAAGAAGATCGATGCCATGCCCGAGGCCGAGCAGGCCGAGGCCACCGCCAAGGCCCTTGAGGCCGCCAAGGGCGACGTGCAGAAGTTCTCCCTGGCCCCTGTCGCCGCCGAGCTGGGCAAGCTGCTGGGCAAAGAGGTCATTATGGCCAAAGACGTCATCGGCCCCGACGCCAAGGCAAAGGCCGCCGCCCTTAACAACGGCGATGTGATGATCATTGAGAACATCCGCTTCCACGCCGAGGAGACCAAGAACGACCCCGAGTTTGCCAAAGAGCTGGCCTCTATGGCCGACATCTATGTGAACGACGCCTTTGGCACCGCCCACCGGGCCCACGCCTCCACCGAGGGCGTCAGCCACTATCTGCCCGCTGTGTGCGGCTACCTGATTCAGAAGGAGATCACCGTCATGGGCGGGGCCCTCACCGAGCCCAAGCGTCCCTTTGTGGCCATTCTGGGCGGCGCCAAGGTCTCCGACAAGATCGGCGTTATCGACAACCTGCTCACAAAGGTAGACACCCTGATCATCGGCGGCGGCATGGCCTACACCTTCTTCAAGGCCCAGGGCCACAGCATCGGCACCTCCCTGTGCGAGGAGGACAAGCTCGACCTGGCAAAGGCCACCCTGGAAAAGGCCGAGAAGGCCGGCGTGAAGTTCCTGCTGCCCGTTGACACCAAGGTGGGCAAGGAGTTCGCTCCCGACACCGAGAGCCAGGTGGTCGACTCCACCGCCATTCCCGACGGCTGGATGGGTCTGGACATCGGCCCCAAGACCATTGAGCTGTTCTCCGACGCCATCAAGGGCGCGGGCACCGTGGTCTGGAACGGCCCCATGGGCGTTTCCGAGTGGGAGAACTTTGCCGCCGGCACCATCGGCGTGGCCAGCGCGGTAGCCGGCAGCGGCTCTATCTCCATCATCGGCGGCGGCGACTCCGCGGCGGCTGTGGAGAAGCTGGGCTTTGCGGACAAGATGACCCACATCTCCACCGGCGGCGGCGCTTCCCTGGAGTTCCTGGAGGGCAAGGAGCTGCCCGGCATTGCCTGCCTCAACGAGAAATAAGACGGTTCTGGGAGGGCGGGGGTTTGCTCCGCCCTTTCGCTTTTTGAAAACAGGGTGGTCTTTTCGCAGGGCGCGAAAAGGCCATAAAGGACAGGCGTAGGTTTTGGCCTCCGGGCACAAAGAACGCGCCCCACGGCAAGGTCAACCGCCCTTGGATTCCGCCAGGTACCCCGACTTGGCAAAGCCAAGTCGGGGTACCTGGACCGCGCAAATTGGCTCAGCTTTCGGTGAGACGATCCGCATGGAATTTCATCAGCCTTGGGCGAAATCCCGACAAAGGAAGAATTATCATGGGCCAGGCTGACAAGCAATTCTGCGCTTTCTTGCGCGTTGTCATCCGCAGTTTGAAGAAGGCCATAGAAGAAAAAGACCCCGCAAAGCAAAAAGAGCTTATGAAAGAAATTTTATCCGATCTGCAACAATCATTGGAGGATTGATTACTATGAATAAAGCACTGCGCAAGGCCGTTATTGCCGGCAACTGGAAAATGAACAAGACCCCCGCCGAGGCCAAGGAGCTCATCGCGGCCATCGCCCCCCTGGTGAAGGACGCTGCCTGCGACGTGGTGGCCTGCACTCCCTTTGTAGACCTGTCCGCCGCCCAGGAGGCCGCCGCTGGCACCAACATCCAAATCGGCGCCGAAAACTGCCACTGGGCCAAGTCCGGGGCCTTTACCGGAGAGATTTCCGCCGACATGCTCAGCAGCATGGGGGTAAAAATCGTCATCATCGGCCACAGCGAGCGCCGCCAGTATTTTGGCGAGACCGACGTGACCGTTCACGACCGTGTCCGCGCCGCTCTGGACGCGGGCCTCACTGTCATCCTCTGCGTGGGCGAGACCCTGGAGCAGCGGGAGCAGGGCATTACCAGCGAGCTCTGCGCCCTGCAGACCAAAATTGCCCTGGGCGGCGTGTCCGAGGAGGAGCTCAAGCGCGTCATCATCGCCTACGAGCCCGTGTGGGCCATCGGCACCGGCAAAACCGCCACTGCCGGGCAGGCCAACGAGGTCTGCCACACCATCCGCGAGACCATTGCCCAGGTCTACTCCTGCGCCGCTGCCGAGGGCATCACCATCCAGTACGGCGGCTCCATGAACGCTGCCAACGCCGCCGAGCTGCTGGCCCAGCCCGACGTAGACGGCGGCCTCATCGGCGGGGCCTCCCTGAAGCCCGCCGACTTTGCAGCCATTGTAGAAGCCGCCGCCAAAGGCTAAGCCATGGGCGATACCGCGGTAAAATTTATCTGCACTCTGTGGGGAGCGGCAGTGGCCCTCATTGCCACCCGCTACCTGTGCGCGGCCATTCTCACCGCAGGCATGAATCCGGATGAGGCCACCTTTCAAATGGCCCTGAACAGCCTGGGTCCCCTTTTGCCCATCCTGTCCGCCATCTGCCTGCTGGGCGGCACAGCCTTCGCGGTGGTCGAGGTCCTCTCCGCCCTTCGCGGCCGAAAGAAATAAGCAATCGAAAGGAAATACGCATAGAATGAAAAAGCCTCTTGTTCTGATGATTCTGGACGGCTTCGGCATTGCCCCGGACGAGGGCAACGCCATTGTCGCCGCCAACACCCCCAACCTGGACCGCATCCTCAAGGAGAACCCCGTGACCAAAATCGGGGCCTCCGGCCTGGACGTGGGCCTGCCGGACGGGCAGATGGGCAACTCTGAGGTGGGCCACACCAACATTGGCGCGGGCCGCATTGTCTATCAGGAGCTCACCCGCATCACCAAGTCCGCCGAAGAGGGCGACATGGCCAAAAACCCCGCCCTGCTCCATGCCATGCAGTCCGCCAAAGACAATAACAAGGCCCTGCACTTTATGGGCCTCCTGTCCGACGGCGGCGTCCACAGCCACAACACCCATCTGTATGCCCTGCTGAAAATGGCCAAAAGCCTGGGCCTCACCAAGGTCTTTGTCCACTGCTTCCTGGACGGCCGGGACGTGCCCCCCTCCAGCGGCAAGGACTATGTGAAGGAGCTGATGACCCAGCTGAAAGAAATCGGCGTGGGCCAGGCCGCCACGGTCATGGGCCGCTACTATGCCATGGACCGGGACAACCGCTGGGAGCGGGTGGAAAAGGCCTACGCCGCCATGGTCTACGGCGAGGGCCTGAAGGCCGAATGTCCTGTCTGCGCGGTACAGAAGTCCTATGACGAGGGTGTCACCGACGAATTCGTGGTTCCCACTGTATGCGAAGGGGCCGAGCCCATCCAGGCCGGCGACTCCGTCATCTTCTACAACTTCCGCCCCGACCGGGCCCGGGAGATTACCCGCACTCTGGTAGACCCGGATTTCACCGGCTTTGAGCGGAAAAACGGCTTCTTCCCCCTGAACTATGTGTGCATGACCCAGTACGACGCCACCATGCCCAATGTGGACGTGGCCTATAAGCCCGAAAGCCTCACCAACACCTTTGGCGAATACCTCTCCAAAAACGACCTGACCCAGCTGCGCATTGCCGAAACCGAGAAGTATGCCCATGTCACCTTCTTCTTCAACGGCGGCGTAGAGAAGCAGTACCCCGGCGAGGACCGTATTCTGGTAAAGTCCCCTGCCGTGGCTACCTATGACCTGCAGCCGGAGATGAGCGCCTACGAGGTCACCGACAAGATGGTAGAGGCCGTCAAGTCCGGCAAGTATGACGCCCTGATTCTCAACTATGCCAACTGCGACATGGTGGGCCACACCGGCGTGTTCCAGGCCGCGGTCAAGGCGGTGGAAGCGGTGGACGCCTGCATCGGCCGGGTAGAGGCCGCTGTCAAGGAGATGGGCGGCTGCATTCTGCTCACCGCCGACCACGGCAACGCCGACCGGATGGTGGACGATGATGGCACCCCCTTCACCGCCCACACCACCAACCCGGTGCCCTTCTGCGTCATCAACCACCCCTGCCAGCTCCGTGAGGGCGGCCGCCTGGCAGACATCGCCCCCACCATGCTGAAGGTGCTGGGCCTGCCCCAGCCTGAGGAAATGACCGGGGAGAGCATCATCCAATAAGCCGCGCTCCCCAGGGTCAGCGAGGTAAAAACCCATGACTCCATCTGAACTCACCGGCTTTATCATCTTTATTCTGATATCCCTGTCCCTCATCGGGCTGTCCATCCCCCTGCTCATGGGCAAGGGGACCGGGCTCATTGCCGGCTACAACACCATGACCCCCCAGGAGAAAGCTCAATGGGACGGCCCTGCTCTGGCAAGGTTCACCGGCAGACTGCTGCTGGTCATTGGGCTGACTACTCTGCTCTTTGGGGCCGGGCTCTTTCTTCTGGCCCTGGAATGGCTCACCTGGGTCTACCTGGCAGTGGTGCTTGGCCTGAGCGTCTTCGCCGTCATTTACTGCAACACAGGCGGCCGCTTCAAAAAGTAATATCGCAAAAAAGACCTCCCCAGCTTCTGGGAGAGGTCTTTTTTTACATTCCGGGTCCTTCCTCCAAAGAAACGCCCCTGCTCTCTTGTGTTATGCCCTCAGCTCCGCCGAAAATCCGGCCTCCTGGTCCCAGTCAACCACCACAAAGCGCTTCTCCCCCAGCCGGGCCTCCATGTCCACCGGTCCCAGCACAGCAATCTCCCGGTCCTCCTTCTCATCATAAAGCCGAAGCTCCAAAGACATCTCTCCCTCTTCCTTCCCCTCCAAATCGTCCTTAGAGAAGTAGACCAGCACATAGGGGTCGCTGTTCAGGGGCTTTTTGTCAAAGTTAGCCACGCCGCCGGTGCAAAGATATTCCCCGTCCAGCGAAGCCACATAGTCAATCCGATACACCTCCGGGCTGGTGCAGTACAGCTGCACGGTAAACAGGTCCGGACTGTTGCTCTGGCCGCAGGCCATCAGCCCCATCAACACCGACAGCAGCAGCGACGTCATTTTTCCCATACCAAATGCCTCCCTCATTCTTTCTGACGCCATTCTACCCCCTTCCCCTTACAAAAAGCCGCATACTGTCTTTACATTTTTCTGAATAACAAAAGGCCTCCGCTTCAGCGAAGGCCTCTTTTCTCACTTTTTCACCTGCTTCCGATAGCGGCACACCTTCCCCCCGGTCTTGCTGAGATAGGGCAAACACGCAAACCCCCGGGAGAGCATCTCGGGCTTGGGCTCCATCCAGCGGTCGTCCTCCCCCGGGCAGTCCA
>CAJUNQ010000017.1 GCA_910587835.1 uncultured Oscillospiraceae bacterium
AAGCCCTACCACGGCGCTGATAAGCTTTTTTAATCCGCCTTGCGACTGACACAGAGCGCAAAGCCCTACCACGGCGCTGATAAGCTTTTTTAATCTGCCTTGCGACTGACACAGAGTGCAAAGCCCTACCTCGAGGCTGATAAGTTTTTCTATTCTGCCTTGCGACTGGCACGGGGCGCAAAGCCCCACCACGATGCTGATAAGTTTTTTAATCCGTCTTGCGACTGGTGCAGGGCGTAAAGCCCTACAACGACGCTGCTAAGTTTTTTTATCCTCCTTGCGACTGGTATAGGGCGCAAAGCCTGCCCCAAAGATATTTCTGAAATCTGTCTTGTAGCATGTACGGGGCGCAGAATTCTACTCCAACGCTGACAGATGTCTCACCCCGCACCAGTAACTAGGGTATGAGCTCAACGCCCTATCTCAATACATTTTATTCACCTTATACATGGAAGTGCTAGCACACCCCATGTCAAACCATACCTTAAAAGCCCCGCGGCCAACTACCACCCACAAACCTCGACCACAAGCCTCCCCGCTCAGCACCCACTAAGGGCTGGCGTGCCAGCCCACCCCGCGAATTGGGTCCAGCGTCACGCTGGCCAACCACTGCCTACAAACCGCGACCACAAGCCTCCCTGCTCAGTACCCACCAAGGGCTGGCGTGCCAGCCCACCCCGCGAATTGGGTCCAGCGTCACGCTGGCCAACCACTACCTACAAACCGCGACCACAGACCTCTCGCTCAGCACCCACCAAGGGCTGGCGTGCCAGCTCGCTCCGCGAACCGCCTGCGGGGCACCCGCCGCGAACTGGGTCCAGCGTCACGCTGGGGGTTACATTTGGGTGGGGGCGGTTACTTTAAAGAGGGAGAGGGCGTTTTCGATGACGGTTTTGGCGGCAGTGCACAGGTTCAGCCGGGCCGCTGCCAGGGCGGGCTCGGCGCCCTTTACCCGGCAGGAATTGTAGAACTTGTGGAACAGCGTGGACACGTTGAGCACATACCGGGTAATCCGCGCCGGGTCCATGGCCCGGGCTGCGCCCGCCACCTCTCCTGTGAAATTCGAGAGCAGCCGGATCAGCTCCAGCTCCTCCGGGGCCGTGAGCAGGGCCAGCTCCTCCAGGGCACAGGACCGGGGCTCTATGCCCTCTCCCTGCAGCTTGCGCAAAATGCTGCAAATGCGGGCATGGGCATACTGCACATAGTACACCGGGTTCTGAGCGTCCTCCTTCACCGCCAGGTCCAGGTCAAAGTCAATGCGGGTGTTGGGCTCGTAAGAGTTGAACAGGAACCGGGCCGCGTCAATGGGCACCTCGTCCAGCAGGTTCGCCATGGTGATGGCCTTGCCGCTGCGCTTGGAGAGCTTCACCGCCTCCCCGTCCCGCACCAGGCTCACCATCTGCATCAGCACCACCTTCAGCCGCTCCGGGTCAATGCCCAGGGCCGCAATGGCCGCCTTCAGCCGGGGCACATAGCCGTGATGGTCCGCCCCCAGCACGTTAATGGCTGTGTCAAAGCCCCGGGTCACCAGCTTGTTGTGGTGATAGGCAATGTCCGGCACAATATAGGTGGGCACCCCGTTGGAGCGCACCAGCACAAAGTCCTCCGAGCCATAGGCCTCCCCCTTGAACCACAGGGCCCCCTCCTTCTCATAGGTGCAGCCCTTTTCCTTCAGCAGCTCCACCACCCGGTCCACCGCGCCGTTCCCGTGCAGGGTGGACTCGTGAAACCAGTTGTCATACTCTACCCGGTAGCGCTTCAGGTCATCGTGAAGCGCCTGGATATTCTTGGGAATGGCATAGGCGACGAGGGCCTCCCGGCGGGCCTCGCTGTCACAGTCCACATATTTATCCCCGTGCATCTCTGCAAAAGCCTTGGCGTTTTCGGTGACGTCCTCCCCCAGATAGCCGTCCTCCGGGAAGGGAAACTCGGGCTGGAACAGCTGCATGTACCGGGCCTCGATGGAAAGCCCGTAGCGGTTGACCTGGTTGCCCGCGTCGTTGACATAGAACTCCCGCTCTACCTCATACCCGGCAGCCTCCAACACAGCCGAAAGGGCGTCGCCCAGCACGCCCCCCCGGGCGTTGCCAATGTGCATGGGGCCCGTGGGGTTGGCCGAGACATACTCCACCAGCACACGCCTGCCCTGGCCCAGGCCGCTGCGGCCGTAATCCCTGCCCAGAGACTCAATGTCCTGGAGCACCTGGCCGTAAAAGCCCGCGTCATAGGTAAAGTTGAGAAAGCCGGGACCGGCAATCTCGCAGGACTGAAACAGCGTGCCGGTCAGCTCAATATGGCTTTGAACCGCCTCGGCAATTTTGCGGGGCGCGGTGTGAAAGGCCTTTGCCCCGGCCATGGCGGCGTTGCTGGACCAGTCCCCATGTGAGCGGTCCCCGGGGACCTCCAGGGCGAAGGGGGGCAGGGGGGCCTGGGGCAGCTCTCCGGCGCTGATTGCGGCCTGCAGGGCTTGCTCTATGGCCCCCCGCAGCTGCTGTGTTGCTTTTGTGACTAGCTGTGACATGGTTTCCAATTCCTTTCCGGGCGGGCCAGCCGCCATTATCTTCTACTTTCGTGAGATTCGCCGCCCAGGGAACAGGCGGCGGACATTCTGTGCTTTCTCTTGAATCCACTGCCGGAAAAATGCTTTCCAGCCTTTTATTTTCGTTTTTTATGGGGGTCCCTCTGAATCTGCTGCCAGTACGCTGTCTGACTTCTCAATCCCGCCAAGCCGTCTGCACCTGCAGGCTCTGCCTTAAGAGCCTGCATTCACAGCAAATGGACACCGTATGAGCGGTGATTTTTCCCCATAGAACTGGCAGCGGGAGCGTCCCTTTCACAGATTTTATGCAGGGACAAATATGGTCCTACTCCGTGAAAGAACCAGCGCCCTGGGAGAGACAGGCGGACACGCTGGCCCGCCCCCCGGCCGTAAGTCAAATAAATTACGCGGTAGGACACTCCCCTAGCAGCCGCCAGGTTGACCGCGAAAATGCTCCCCCCGCTGATGAAAAAATTCCCTGTCCCTGAGGTATCCCCCGCTATGAGTACAGGCTCTAACCATCCGCCAGGGGCCTTGCATCCCCGCTTTTGCCGCCTCAGCACCGGGGCTCCGGCAAGGGGATTACCTCTACCAGAAGCTCGTTGCTGCTGGAAAGATTCGAGTCAATGTCCAGGGTGTACTTGATCTCCAAGGACCCTCCTCGGCTGTGCAGGGCCTCCTTCAGCTCGCTGGTGAACACCCCCACGGTCAAAGAACCGAACCCGGTGTCGTAGTGGCAAAAATGCCGCCGCCCCAGCTCTAAAATCAGCCGGGTAGAGGAGCCTGCCCGAATCATGGTCACCTTGCCCGGCTCCACCTTCAGCACAGCGGTGTGCGAGAGCCGGGGGTCCTCCTCGTCGTATTCCTTGTAGGCAATAAAGCGCACACCCTCCCTCTCGGAATAGGTCCCGGTGGTGGAGAGGCAGACCTCTCCGGTGTCCTCCTCCTCATAGACCTGCCTGCCAGTGATGTTGATGGTGTAATCCTCCTTCAGCATACTCCCTGCCCTCCTTTATCTCCTGTTTTTTGTGGTTCAGTAGCTTTCTATATCCTCCACCCGCCGGCCCTCTACCCCGTGGCCCAAAAACAGCCCGGCCCCGGCGGCAAAGTCCTCCGGCGCGTCGGTCACATAATAATCCGCGGTCCGGGGCTGGCCGGGGGCGCACAGCATATCCCGGTCCTTCAGGTATTCTCCCAAGGCCAGCGCAGCCTCCCGGCCGCTGTCAATCAGCACCGTGTCCGGCCCCATCACCCGGCGGATGATGGCGCTGATGAGGGGATAGTGGGTGCAGCCCAGAATCAGCACATCCACCCCGGCCTCCCGCAAGGGGGCCAGATACCGCTCTGCCGCCAGCCGGGTAATCTCCTCCTCCGGCGAGACAAAGCCGCTCTCCACCAGGGGCACAAACAGCGGGCAGGGCTGGGACAGAACCTGCAGAGAGGGGTCCAGCCCGGCAATGGCCTGGGCATAAGCGCCGCTGCGAATGGTGGCGCTGGTGCCGGTAACGCCAATCCGCCCCCCGCGGCAGGCCTTAACCGCTGCCCGGGCCGTGGGGCCCACCACATCGAAATAGGGAACCGGCAGCGCGGCCCCAATGTCGGCGGCAGTAGAGCTCACCGTGCCGCAGGCGGCCAGCACGGCCTTCACATCGTGCCGGGTGAGAAAGGCCATGTCCTGGCGGGCATAGCGGCGCACGGTCTCCCGGCTGCGGGTGCCGTAGGGCACCCGGCCTGTGTCTCCGAAATAGACCACGCTCTCTCCGGGCAGGAGCTCCTCCAGCTCCTTCACTGCCGTCAGCCCTCCCAGGCCTGAGTCGAACACCCCAATGGGCCGGTTATCCATTCTTCACGCCCGCTTTCTCCAGGGCCAGCTCAATCAGCCGGTCCAGCAGCTGGCTGTAGCTCATGCCGCTGGCTGTCCACAGCTTGGGGTACATGCTGATGGAGGTAAAGCCCGGCAGGGTGTTCACCTCGTTCAGCACCACCTCGCTGTCCTTTTCCGTGACAAAGAAGTCCACCCGGGCCAGGCCCGAGCAGTCCAGCATACGGTAGGCCCGCACCGCGGTCTCCCTGATTTTTTCCGACACAGCCTCATCCAGCCGGGCGGGAATATACAGCTGGCTGGTGCCGTTGATATATTTGTCGTCATAGTCATAAAACTGGGCAGAGGCGCCAATCTCCCCTACCATAGAGGCCTCGGCGCCAGGGCGCAGGCCCAGCACGGCGCACTCCACCTCCTGGCCCTTCACGCCTTCCTCCACCACCACCTTGCCGTCCTCCCGGGCGGCTTTTTTAATGGCAGCGTCCAGCCCCTCCGGACTGTCTACCCGGCTGACCCCCACAGAGGACCCGGCGTTGGCAGGCTTGACAAACACCGGGAAGTCCAGCCGGGCCTGGATTTTGTTGCGCACCGTGTCCGGGGCAGCGGCGTAGCGGTCGGCATAGAACCACAGGTAATGGGCCTGCCGGATGCCCGCTGCGGAGAGCAGGGTGTGAGTAATGGCCTTATCCATGCACACGGCGGAGCTGGCCACCCCGCAGCCCACATAAGGGATGCCCGCCAGCTGAAACAGCCCCTGAACCGTGCCGTCCTCGCCGTTTTTGCCGTGCAGGGCCGGAAACACGCAGTCCAGCCGGATGGCCTCGCAGCCGGTGTCCCGCATAACCACCAGGCCGTGCAGGCCGGAGTCGGGAGACACAAAGGCAGGGGCGCAGCCCTTTTGCCAGCCGTCGCCCGAGAGGCCGGAGGCAGGGCCCTCATACAGCAGCCAGCGGCCCTCCTTGGTGACGCCGATTTTATGGATATCATATTTTGCAGGGTCCAGATTTTCCAGGATCGAGGCAGCGGACATCAGGGAGACCTCGTGCTCAGAGGACTGTCCGCCGAAGACCACGCCCAGGCTCAGCTTATCACTCATGGGTATCACGCTCATTTCCAAGGGGAATTTGCGGACAGAGAAAATCCGCAGGGGGAACGCACGCCGTCAAGGGGCGCAGTCCCCCTTTTAGCCTATTATACTATACCCCGCAGGATTTATCAACCGTTTAGAGCGGAAAAGAATCGGCGGCAGCACAGAGGCGCGTCCCGCCCAGGCCCTGGGCTGGCGGTTGACAAAAAGGGGGGAATCCTTTATAATAGGGGAGATACCTATTTGGAAAAAGCAACCCTTGGCGGAGAGGAAGATGCAGTATGAGCTTTCAGATCTTAGGCACCGGCAGCTTTGTGCCGGAACGTATCGTTACCAACGACCAGCTCTCTACCATGGTGGAGACCTCCGATGCGTGGATCACCCAGCGGGTGGGCGTGAAGGAGCGCCATGTGTGCACCACCGAGACGGTGACAGACCTGGGGGCGGAGGCCGGCCGGCGGGCCCTGGAGGCTGCCGGGGTGAAGCCGGAGGAGCTGGACCTGATTATCGGGGCCACCATCAGCGCCGACACCATTTCGCCGGGCCTGGGGGGCATGGTGCAAAGCCGGCTGGGCGCCAGCTGCCCGGCCTTTGACATGAACGTGGCCTGCCCTGGCTTTCTTTTTGCCTTGGACGTAGCAGCGGGCTTTTTTGCCCGAAAGACCGTGAAAAAGGTGCTGGTGGTCAGCGCCGAGCGCATGAGCGGCCTGCTGGACTGGACCGACCGCTCTACCTGTTGCATCTTCGGGGACGGCGCGGGCGCGGCTGTGCTGGGAGAGGGAGACGCCTACCTTGCCAGCGAGCTGCACACCATGGGCGACGACAATGTGATCAGCATTCCCACTGCCTGGAACAATTCCCCCTTCTACGAGGGGGAGCAGAAAAAGAACTGCGTCAATATGAAGGGGCAGGACACCTATAAATTCGCGGTGACCTCCATGGTCCGCGACATCCGCTCGGTTATGGAAAAGGCCGGCATCTCCGGGGAGCAGGTCAAGGCGGTCATTCCCCACCAGGCCAATCTGCGCATTATCAACGAGGCCCGCCGCCGCCTGCCGGAAATCCCGCCCGAGCGTTTTCTCACCAACATTGAAAGAGTGGGGAACACCTCCTCGGCCAGCGAGCCCATTCTGTTGGACGAGGCCGCCCGAAGCGGGCTTTTGCAGCCCGGAGACTATGTGGTGCTGTCCGCCTTTGGAGGCGGACTTTCCAGCGCGGCCTGCGTGGTGAGATGGCAGGCGAAAGAAATCGCTCCGTGATAAAACCGGGAAGCAGAAAAGAAGCCCAGGCCGGAAGAACGGCTGACAGGGCGGGAACAAGTCAACAAGAAAAACGAGGCTTTCACTGCTATCAGCATTTCTGGTGCTGTGAGGTGAAGCGACCCCCCCTTTGAAAGGAAGCTGAAACCATGATTAAAACACCGCTATGTGAGCTCTTGGGAATTGAATACCCCATCTTCCAGGGGGGCATGGCCTGGATCTCTGACGGAAAGCTGGCCGCCGCTGTGTCCAACGGCGGGGGGCTGGGCATTATCTCCGCCATGAACGCCAACGCCGAATACCTGAAGGAGCAGATTGACCTCTGCCGTTCTCTGACTGACAAGCCCTTTGGCGTCAACATTATGCTCATGTCGCCCTTTGCCGCCCAGGTGGCAGAGCTCACGGCAAAGGAGCGGGTGGCTGTGGTCACCACCGGGGCGGGCAACCCCTCAAAATATATGCCCATGTGGCTGGAGACCGGGGTGAAGGTCATCCCTGTGGTGGCCTCGGTGGGCATGGCAAAGCTGGTCACCAAGGCCGGGGCCTCCGCTGTGGTCGCCGAGGGCGGGGAGTCCGGCGGGCATGTGGGCGAGCTGACCACCATGGTGCTGGTCCCCCAGGTGTGCGACGCCACAGACCTGCCTGTGCTGGCCGCGGGCGGCATTGGCGACGGCCGGGGCATTGCCGCCGCTTTCCAGCTGGGAGCCGTGGGGGTCCAGGTGGGCACCCGGTTCCTGGTGGCGGAGGAGTGCGGGGTGCACCCCAACTATAAAAAGAAGGTCTTAAAGGCCAACGACATTGCCACCATGACCACGGGCAAGCGTCTGGGGCATCCTGTCCGGCAGATTAAGAACCAGTTTGCCAAGGACTTTCTCAAGGCCGAGTACAGCCAGATCTCCGACGAGGAGCTGGAGGCTCTGGGCCGGGGGGCCCTGTACCGGGCAGCGGTAGAGGGCGACGAGAAGACCGGCGACTTTTTGGCCGGGCAGATTGCCGGCATGGTGAACAAGGAGCAGCCTGCCGCCGAGATCATCCAGGAGATGTTCCGGGAGGCAGAGGATGTGCTGAAAACCGCCGGGAAGTGGCTGGCATAAATATCGATTGACAAAAAAAGAGCGCGTCCTGATGCTGGCCGGCCTGGTTGCCCTGATCCCCACTATTCTGGGCTTTGTGGTTCTCTATTTTGTTGTGAAGGCCGCTGTCGTCAAGGGCATGGAAATCGCCGCCTGGCGGGTCGAGCCCAGCATCCCCTTATGCGAATACGGCGCGGGATGCAGGAGGCCTTTCTTGCGCTCTCTCAGGAGCCGGAGGAAGAGGCGGAGACAGATGAAACCAACAAGGGAGAGGAAGACGATGGGTAAAATCGCGTTTGTTTTTTCAGGCCAGGGGGCCCAGTACCCGGGCATGGGGCAGTCGTTGGCAGAGGCCAGCTCTGCTGCCAAGGCCGTTTTTGACCTGGCCGGCAGTCTGCGGCCGGGCACCCCGGCCCAGTGCTTTTCTGGCACAGCGGAGGAGCTGGCTGTCACCAAAAACACCCAGCCCTGCCTTTACTGCGTAGACCTGGCAGCGGCCCGGGCCTTGGAGGAGCAGGGCGTAAAAGCTGATTTTGCGGCGGGCTTCTCTCTGGGAGAGGTGGCTGCGGCCACCTTTGCGGGGGTCTTTTCCGACGAGGCTGGCTTCCGCTTTGTGTGCAGGCGGGCCGAGGCCATGCAGAAGGCCGCTGAGGCAAACCCCGGCAAAATGGCTGCGGTGCTGAAGCTGCCCAATGAGACTGTGGAGGCTCTGTGCAGAGAGTTCACCCAGGTGTGGCCTGTCAACTACAACTGCCCGGGCCAGCTGGTTGTGGCCGGGGAGGCCGGACAGCTGGAGGCCTTTGGGGTCCGGGTGCAGGAGGCTGGAGGCCGGGCCAAGGTGCTAGCAGTGGGCGGAGGATTCCACTCTCCGTTGATGGAGAGTGCTGCCCAGGAGCTGGAGGCGTACCTGGCCGGGGTGGAGCTGTGCGCCCCCCGTCTGCCCCTTTACGCCAACTTCACCGCCCGCCCCTATGGAGACAGCGCCCGGGAGCTGCTGGTAGAGCAGGTGAAGAACCCGGTACGCTGGCAGGAGACTGTGGAGGCCTTGGCGGCAGAGGGTGTGGACACCTTTTTGGAATGCGGCCCGGGAAAGACCCTGTGCGGGCTGATTAAGAAGACCATAAAGGACGCAAGAGTATTTCAGGTACAGGACCAGGATACCCTGCAGGCGGCGCTGGCAGCGTTGTAAGCCTTTGCTGTGTCTGGGGGAGAATGCCTGGCGCGCCGGCTGACGCCCGGACCGGGCTTTGCGCTGGTTGTTCCCATCATGATATATCTATAATTGTAATTGCCAAATTCTTCCGAGAGGAGATTGATTGATATGAAGCTGGAAGGAAAGATTGCGCTGGTCACCGGGGGCTCTCAGGGGCTGGGCCGGGCCATTGCCCTCAAGCTGGCGGAAAACGGCGCGGACATTGCCATTGCCTATGTGGGGCCGGAGGAGCCGGCTCAGTCCACTGCCAGAGAGATTGAGGCTCTGGGCCGCAGGGTAAAGCTCTATGTCTGCGACGTGCGGGACGAGACTGCCTGCAACGAGACCGTGGCCGCTGTGGGCAAGGACCTGGGAAAGGTGGACATTCTGGTGAACAATGCCGGCGTCACCCGGGACGGCCTGATGGTGGGCATGAAGGACGAGGACTACAACATGGTGCTGGACATCAACCTTAAGGGCGCGTTCCACATGACCCGGGCCTGCTACCGGGACTTTATGCGCAAGCGTTCGGGGAAGATTATCAATATCAGCTCCATTGCGGGGCTGGTGGGCAATGCGGGACAGGTGAACTACGCAGCCTCCAAGGCGGGGTTGATTGGCATGTCCAAGTCCATTGCCAAGGAGCTGGGAGGCCGGGGCGTGTGCTGCAACTGCATTGCCCCGGGCTTTATTGCCACTGACATGACCAAGGACATCAAGGAGGACAATCCCCTGTTGATGCAGGTGCCCATGAAGAAGATGGGCAGTCCTGAGGACGTGGCCAATGCTGCGCTGTTCCTGGCCTCGCCGGAGTCTGACTACATCACCGGCGAGACACTCCGGGTAGACGGCGGCCTGGCCACCTGACAGTTTGCGGGACGCTGAGCTGGCGAGGCTAACTCATAGGCTCGCCAACGCTTGTGCGTGGGCGCAGTAGGGCTTTTGTTGCGGTCTGCGGCGGCTGACCGGGCGGGGCGCCCCTCTGGCGATTCATGGGGCACTGAGTTTGCGAAGCCAACTCATAGACTTGCCAACGCTTGTGTGCGGGCGCAGTGGGGCTTTTGTCGCGGCCTGCGGTGGCTGGACACAGGCTGTTCAGGCGTTTGGGTTGGCGGAAGGGTTGGCTGCGCGGGACAGCCTCCGGGCCTCCATGGCCACGGCAGGGCCGGAGCGGCTGATTCATTTGGCAGCATTTCAGGAGACGCCTCCCTTTGTTGGAGGTGCGAAATACTGCCAGGCTATGGCTGGGGGCCGGGCTCCTTTTCGCTTATGGAGGAGGAAGCTGTCTCCCCTTACTGGTCAGGTCTTCCACAGTCAAAAGGGGATATTCAGGCGGTTAGTTGAGAATTCAGAAAAGCCGCGTACATAATTTTAAAGACCAGATAAAACGGTATTGCATTCTGTAATAAAATCGGTTAAAATAGAGCCATGTCCCATCTCTTCCAAAGCCTGGGGCGCGGCTGAGAAAGGATGATCGCTTTGAACCGGGTCATGATCACCGGAATGGGCGCGGTAACGCCCATTGGCAATGATATTGACAGCTATTGGCAGGGCCTTGCCTCAGGCAAATGCGGCATTGGGCCCATCACAAAATTTGATACGGCTGATTTTAAGGTAAAGGTCGCTGCTGAGGTCAAGGACTTTGACCCCAGCCTGTACATGGAGAAGGCTGAGCTGCGCAAGTTCGACCCCTTCTGCCAGTACGCCCTGGGCGCTGCCGCCCAGGCAGTGGAGAGCAGCGGCATAGAGGGGCACTGCGCCCCTGAGGAGGTAGGCGTATATTTTGGCTCGGGCATTGGCGGCATTGGCACTTTTGAGGAGCAGCAGAAGCTCATGCTGGAAAAGGGCCCCCGCCGGGTGTCCCCTTTCTTCATCCCGGCCCTGATCATCAACATGGCCGGGGGCCTTATTGCCATCAAGTATAACTTTCAGGGCACGGCGGTGTCCTCGGTCACGGCCTGCGCCACAGGCAACAATGCCATTGGCGAGGCCTACCGGGCCATTAAGCACGGCTACCTGACAGCGGCCCTGGCCGGAGGCGCGGAGGCTGCCATTGTGCCCCTGGGACTGGCGGGCTTCTCCAACATGAAGGCCCTCTCTACCTGCGAGGACCCTGCCGCCGCCTGCGTGCCCTTTGACGCCCGCCGGGGCGGCTTCGTCATGGGCGAGGGCGCGGGCGCGCTGATGCTGGAGGAGTATGAGCATGCCAAGGCCCGGGGCGCGGTTATTTACGGGGAGCTCTGCGGCTATGGCGCCACCTGCGACGCCCACCACATCACCGCCCCCGACCCGGAGGGCAGAGGCGGCGCACGGGCCCTGCGGCTGGCCTACGATGAGGCGGGAGGCTGCGCCGACCCCTCTGAAATATACATCAACGCCCACGGCACCAGCACCCCCCTCAACGACGCCTGCGAGACCATGGCCATTAAGAAGGGACTGGGAGAGGAGGCCGCGAGGGCCTGTCTGGTCAGCTCTACCAAATCCATGACCGGCCACATGCTGGGAGCCGCAGGGGCTGTGGAGGCCATTGCCTGTGTGCTGGCCCTGCGGGAGGGCCTTGTGCCGCCCACCATTGGCTACCAGGAGCCTGACCCTGCCTGCGACCTGGACTATGTACCCAACACAGCCCGCAAGGCGGAAATCAGCCTGGCCCTGTCCGCCTCCCTGGGCTTTGGGGGACACAACGCCTATTTGGCCTTCCGCAAATACAACGGCGCTTGACGGCCGCGCTTCCTGAGAGGAGAATCTGTTATGGATGTAAAATCGATTGAAAGCCTGGCAAGGCTGATGAAGGAGAACGGCCTCACCGCCCTGGAGCTCTCCCAGGAGGGCATCAGCCTGAAGCTGGAGCGCCGGCTGGAGGCTGGGGCCCTACCTGTGCCCGCCGCTTCCCCCTTTGTCTCTGCGCCGGTAGAGCCGGAGCCTGCCCCAAAAAAGGGCTCGCTGGTGCTGTCGCCCACTGTGGGGGTGTTCTATGCCGCCGCTTCGCCGGACAGCGCCCCCTTTGTGGAGGTGGGCGCCCGGGTGCGCAAGGGCGACACCCTGTGCATTATTGAGGCCATGAAGCTGATGAACGAGATTCCCGCTGAGACCGACGGCACGGTGGTAGAAATCTGCGTGGGCAACGGCCAGGTGGTGGAGTATAACCAGCCCCTGTTCCGCATTGAGCCATAGGGAGGGCAGAGCATGAACCGAGACGAGATCAAGAATATCCTGCCCCACCGGGAGCCCATGCTGCTGGTGGACCAGGTGGAGCTGTCAGAGGGCAAGTCCCACGGCAAATATCAGGTGCGGGGAGACGAGTTCTTTCTGCAGGGGCATTTCCCGGGCAACCCGGTGGTGCCCGGGGTCATTCAGTGCGAGATGCTGGCCCAGTCGGCCTGTGTGCTGCTGATTGGCAAGGCGGAGGGCATGACTCCTCTCTACACCGGGCTGAACAATGTGAAGTTCCGGGGCCAGGTAAAGCCCGGAGACCTGTTTGAGACCGAGTGCGAGCTTGTGCGCAGCCGGGGGAATTTCTACTTTGCCAAGGGAACCGGCAAGGTGAACGGCAAGCTGTGCGTGTCGGCGGAATTTTCCTTCGCCCTCGTGAAAACCGAGTGAGCGGGGCCAGGGGGTAGTCAGAATGTTCACAAAAATTTTGATCGCCAACCGGGGCGAAATCGCTATCCGCATCATCCGGGCCTGCAAGGAGATGGGCATTGCCACAGTGGCGGTGTACTCGCAGGCGGATAAGGACTCGCTGCACACAGCCCTGGCGGACCAAGCGGTGTGCGTGGGGGGGCCAAAGCCAGAGGACAGCTACCTGAACGCCCAGCGCATTATCAGCGCGGCCCTGGCCACCGGGGCTCAGGCCATTCATCCGGGCTACGGCTTTCTCTCGGAGAACGCCCACTTTGCAGGGCTCTGCCGCCAGTATGGGCTTGTCTTCATCGGCCCGCCGGCTGAGGTGATTGCCGGCATGGGAGACAAGGAGGCTGCCCGGCGGCTGATGCGCCAGAGCGGCGTGCCCACCACCCCGGGCACCGACGTGCTGGAAAATGTGGAAGCTGCCAAGGCCGCGGCCCAGAGCATGGGCTATCCTGTGATGATTAAGGCCAGCGCCGGGGGCGGGGGCAAGGGCATCCGCATTGTAGAGCGGCCCGAGGACCTGGAAAGGGCCTTTCGCACTGCCTCGGCCGAGGCTCAGAACGCCTTTGGGGACGGCCGGGTCTATATGGAAAAATACCTGAACCCGGTCAAGCACATTGAGGTGCAGCTGCTGGCCGACCAGCAGGGCCACACCGTATGCCTGGGAGAGCGGGAGTGCTCTATTCAAAAAAACAACCAGAAGCTCATTGAGGAGTCCCCCTCGCCAGGGGTAAGCCCCGCTGTGCGGGAGAAACTGCTGGAGGCCGCTGCCAAGGCCGCCAAAGCCGCCGGCTATGTCAACGCGGGCACAGTGGAATTTCTGATGGAGCCCTCGGGGAGCTTCTACTTTATGGAGATGAACACCCGGCTGCAGGTAGAGCACCCGGTGACAGAGCTGGTCACCGGCGTGGACATTGTCAAGTGGCAGATTCGCATTGCGGCAGGGGTGCCCCTGGATTTTGCCCAGGAGGACATTCATCTGCGGGGAGCGGCCATTGAGTGCCGCATCAATGCCACCAATGCCAGCAGGGTGGAGTTCTTTCACCCGCCGGGCGGGCCCTGGGTGCGGTTTGACACCTGTCTCTACCAGGGCTATGACATTACACCCTACTACGACTCCATGCTGGGAAAGCTCATTGTCTACTCCTCCACCCGGGAGGAGGCCATTCGGAAGATGCAGTCTGCCCTGTGCGAGCTGGTCATTGACGGGGCGGGGAACAATATTGAGGACCAGATCGGAATTGTGCGGGACCGGCGGTTCCGGGCCGGGGACTATTATACGGACTTTATGAAGTTCTTTGTACCAGGCTAACCGGGAAAGCCAAGGGGCATTTTCCCCTTTAAGCCTTGTACCGGCAGGATTTTTGCCAGGATGATTGCGCATCATTTTGACAAGGCGCAAAGCCGCGGACAATCAGACCGTGCGCGGTCTGGCCATCCGGCAGAGCTTGGCAGCATCTGCCGGAAAGACTGGCGCTATTCTTTCCGAACAAGCTCTTACACTCCACATCACAAAGGAGAATCACGTCTATGAATCTGATGGGACTGTTCCGTTCGCCCCAGAATGAACTGGAAAAGGGCGGCAAGGAGGCTGAGGACGCTGGCATTCACAGCGCCTGTCCCCGCTGCGGGGTACAGCTTGCCCTGAGCGACCTGCAGGAGAATATGAACGTCTGCACGGCCTGCGGGTATCACTTTCGGGTGGGGCCCCGGGAGCGCATTGCCTATATTGCCGACGAGGGCAGCTTTCAGGAGCTGGACGGCGACCTGCTCAGCCGGGACCTTCTGGATTTTCCGGGCTACGACCAGAAGCTGCGCAACGCAAAGCTGGCCTCGCGGGAGAAGGACGCGGTGGTGTGCGGCACAGCCCTGATTATGGGCCAGCCCTGCGCCCTGTTTGTTATGGACCCCAACTTTATGATGGGCAGCATGGGCTCTGTGGTGGGGGAGAAGATTACCCGCCTTTTTGAGACTGCCACAGAGCTGGGCGCGCCGGTGCTGGGCTTCACGGTCTCCGGCGGGGCCCGGATGCAGGAGGGCATTCTCTCGCTGATGCAGATGGCCAAAACCAGCGCCGCCATCCGCCGCCACAGCGCCGCGGGCCTGTTTTACCTCACGGTGCTTACCGACCCCACCCTTGGGGGGGTGACCGCCAGCTTTGCCATGGACGGGGACATTATTATGGCCGAGCCCGGTGCTACCATTGGCTTTGCCGGGGCCCGGGTTATTGAGCAGACTATCCGCAAAAAGCTGCCCCAGGGCTTTCAAACTGCGGAGTTTCTGCTGGAGCATGGCTTTGTGGACCTGATTGTCCCCCGGGCGCAGCAGAGGGAGCAGATTGGCCTGCTGCTGAAAATGCATGTGCCGGGCAATATGATTTTTGATGAGTGGGAGGCAGGACCAGATGAGCGCCTATGACAAGATCCTTTCCGCCCGGTCCAAGGGGCGGCCTACCGGCACGGCCTATATTGAGAAAATTTTCGATAGCTTTATTGAGCTCCACGGCGACCGGCGTTTTGGAGACGACCCGGCTGTGATCGGCGGTCTGGCTTTTCTGGACGGCATCCCTGTCACGGTAATTGCCATTGAAAAGGGCAGCGACACCAAGGAGCGGGTGCGCCGGAACTTTGGCATGCCCAACCCGGAGGGCTATCGCAAGGCCCTGCGGCTGATGAAGCAGGCGGAGAAATTCCACCGGCCTGTGGTCTGCTTGGTGGACACCTCTGGGGCTTACTGCGGACTGGGGGCTGAGGAACGGGGCCAGGGCCAGGCCATTGCCGAAAACCTCATAGAGCTGTCCTCTCTGCGCACTCCGGTGGTCTCCATTCTGGTGGGCGAGGGGGGCAGCGGCGGCGCTTTGGCCCTGGCTTTGGCCGACCAGGTATGGATTCTGGAAAACGCCGTGTACTCGGTGATCTCTCCTGAGGGCTGCGCCAGTATTCTGTGGAAGGACCCTAAGCGGGTAAAGGACGCTGCTGAGTGTCTGCGGCTCACAGCCCAGGACATGCAGGAACTGGGGGTGGTGGAGCATGTCATCCCGGAGGAGGACTTTGACGCCGCCTTTGCGGAGATCAAGACCCGGCTTTCTGAGGAGCTGCCTGAGCTGATTGCCACCCCGGCCGACGAGCTACTGCACCTGCGCTATCAGCGCTTCCGGAAATTCTAGAGGCGTATGATTTGCGCTGTCATCTCAGAGGATATTCCCGCCTGTGTCCGGGTGGTGTGGGAGAGCTTTCTCACAGTAGCCCGGGAGTTTGGCATTACGCCCCAGAACGCCCCCCGGTTCACGGCATTTGCCGTTACAGAGGAGCGGCTGCGCTGGCAGCTCACCCAGGAGCGCCGGCCCATGTACGGCTGGTTTGAAGGGGAGGCGCTGCGGGGGTATTATTCCCTGGCCCCTCAAGGGGAGGGCGTCTGGGAGCTGAACAATCTGTGCGTCCTGCCTGGACGCCGTCACCAGAAGATAGGGGGGCGGCTGCTTTGTCATGCCATGGACACAGCCCGCTCCCTGGGTTGTGTCCGGCTGACCTTGGGGCTGGTGGAGGAAAATGCCCGCCTCAGGGCCTGGTATGAGGGCTTTGGGTTTGTGCACAGCCACACCAAAAAATTTGACTTTTTCCCTTTCACTTGCGGCTATATGGAGAGGGCTCTTTGAGCAAGGAGGGCTAGGATGGAAAACGTCCGCAATACTTATGGAAGCGAAAACCTGGACCGCATTTTCCGCTATTTCATGCGGACTGTGCTGCGCATGGAGAAAAGCGGCCTTCTCAGTCTGCCGGTGGAAAACGACCTGCAGGGTGAGCCTGTGCGCTCTTATCTGGACCTGGCCATGAATCTGTTTACCGGGGCTCAGCCCCAGCAGGTGGTGCGGCCTATTCTGGAGTCCCAGTACAGCTTTATTCTCAACAACTCCCAGCTCTCCGCTGACACTGCCATGGAGATGTGGATGGTGCGGGAGCTGTCTCTGCATGTGCATTTTGACCCGGACCCCTGCGAATTTCTGTTGGACACCTGTAATCTGTGGGGTGATTTGGCCAACGAATTTGCCTGCCTAACCTTTTACCCCAACCTGTCCCCAGACTGGCAGCGGGCCCATGGGGTGGAGGAGATCACAGCCCATATCCCGCTGGAGCGGCTCCGGTTGAAGGATTTTTAGCCTGTATCGGTACAATTCAACAGTAGACCCCCAAAAGAGCGGCTTAGCCGCTCTTTTTTTGCGTTTTCTTGCCTTTGCCATGTCTCTAGACTCGTTTTACTAACGCGCCCCCCTTCCTGAGCCTTCTGAGGGCTTTTACAGGGCAAGGGGCATTCTGTCCGGTCAGTCAGAATGGAAGTATATAGTTAACTTCCACTCCCCGGCGAAGGGGCCGGAGAGAATCTAAAATCTAAGAGGGTTGAAAACATGAACAAAAGCAAGTTTCTGAAGAAATCACTTGCGGCGCTCCTGGCCATTCTCATGGTCGCT
>CAJUNQ010000018.1 GCA_910587835.1 uncultured Oscillospiraceae bacterium
AGCGACCATGAGAATGGCCAGGAGCGCCGCAAGTGATTTCTTCAGAAACTTGCTTTTGTTCATGTTTTCAACCCTCTTAGATTTTAGATTCTCTCCGGCCCCTTCGCCGGGGAGTGGAAGTTAACTATATACTTCCATTCTCAAGCCGTAGCGGGGGGGTTTCTGGGGGTTTTAAGGGTTTTGGGCGGTAGCGTTCAACTTTTGTTCAACTGGCTCCCGGTTTTTTCCACATTCTGGGCCTTTTCGGTGGAAAAATTGACGAATCTGCCATTTTTTCGGGGTTTTTCACTGGGTTCAACATTGATTCAACAGCCTGTGGAATAAGTTTTCGGTTGATTTTCGTATAGCTCGCGCTAAGGTTGACAGAGGTCGGGGAGGGTCAAAAAGGATGGGGGAGGGCTCGGCAATTTTGCTGAAAATCGCTGTGATTTTAACAAAAAACAGGCCTGAAATTTTACATTCAGGCCTGTTTTGGGACATTTTTACCCCTTATTCCCTCTGATCTGCCGCCTCTGTTTTTGCCCGGGCAATGATTTCCTCCATGCGCCCGCTGATTTTGTCCTCAGCCTGCTGCATGATATGCCCGTAGATATTGGTGGTAGTGGCTACGCTGGAATGCCCCAGCCGGTGGCTGACGCTGATGCTGTCTACCCCACTGAACAGCAAAAGGCTAGTCATGGTGTGGCGAAAGGCGTGGGGGTTCAGGTGGGGGAGGCCCCGGCGTTTTTCAAATCGGGTGAGCCAGTTGCCCAGCTGAGAGGGGTTCATGGGGCCCCCGTGCTCGCCTGTGAAAATGTAGGGGGAGGCCTGCCAGCGGCTGCCCTGGCAGAGGGCCTCCTCCCGCTGCCAGCGTTGATACTGGCGGAGCAGGTCCATGGTCTCCTGGGGCAGACGGATGCTGCGGACAGAGTCCCGGGTTTTTGGGGGACCCTCATAGAGCCCCCGGTCCGGGGCATAGTGCATGGCGCAGTCTATTCTGATGGAACGGCGTTCCCAGTCCACCTTCTCCCATTTCAGCCCCAGCAACTCCCCCCGCCGGCAGCCGGAGGCCAGCAGAAGATTCACCGCTGCCTGCCATTTGATGGGCTCTGACTCTAAGGCATTGAGAATGGCCCCCACCTGCTCCTCCTGAAAATAGTTGGGGTCCATGCCCTCTCCCCGCTTTGGGGGGACAGCCCGGCGGGCCGGGTTGTAGGGAATGAGCAGCTCCTTTTCTGCCTGGCCCAGCACAGCAGAGACCAGCAGGTGGCAGTTCATGACAGTGCGGGAGCTGAGGGTCTTCTCCTGCCGCACCAAAGTAAACAGGCTGCTCATGGGCATGTCCAGGGCTCCGGCAATGCGTTGCGCTGTAGCGGGCTTGATGGTCTTTCCCTCCCGCAGGCGCGCCAGGCTCACCCTGCCGCCGCCCTTTACCGGCAGGTCTCCCACCACGCCCCGTTCCTCCAGGGTCCGCCACAGCAGGGGCTTGACCTGGGCCATCTCATTGTCATTGCGGGCCTCAGGGGAGGAGAGAGCCTGATACAGAAGGTTCAGGTGCTGGGGCCGGATGTCGCAGAGCTTCATGGGTCCCAGCGTCGGGAGGACCCGGTTCAGGCTCTGCCGGTAGTGGATCTCTGTAAGATGCTTCATGCCCATGGTGGTTTTGCAGCTGAGCACATATTCCGCATACTCGGCAAAGGTCTGTCTGCCCCCGGCAGTGCCCTCCTGGCGGCAGCGGCGCTCAAAGAGTACCGCCTGCTTTTCCGCCTCCCGGCGGGCCCGCTTACAGCCCCAGCCCTCTGGCACCCGCCAGGTACAGGAGTAGGGGGTGAGCTGCCGCCCGGTCTCCGGGTCTCTGCCCCGATAGACACGGATGCTGTAGGAGATGATTTTGCCCTCCTTGTTTTTTCTGGCCTGAATGTTTGCCATAATGATTGCCCCTTCCCGCAGGCCGGCCATGAGACAATCCGCATGACCGGCGCCCCGATGGCGGTCTGCTGATTCAGTATTTCTTTAGAATACCAGTCTTGGGGGTGGACTGTCAAAAGCATTGGAATATATAGTGGATTAGGTGATATTTTTTCACAAGTCATCTTGGGCTACTGTGGTTGACGCTGTCGCAAAACCGGCAGATGCTGATAAAATATCACACTTGTTATGGGGCCTTGAGATTCTTTTTGAGCCGGACATATCTGCTTTATGACTAAAAAAGAAAATGACCGCTCTCCTGAGGGAAAGGGTCATTTCTTTTTTATGCTGATTCTGCCTTGACGGAACGATCAGGCCTCTGCGCCGGTATCAGCGGCAGGAGCACAGTAGATGGCAGTGCTCAGCACCTCCTCCGGAATATCCGCAGCCAAAGCCGCCATGGTGTCCTGATTGACGCTGACCTGACCGCTGCCAAAGGAGTACACCGGCAGGCTGGAAGCCTCCCGGCCTGCCGCCAGCTGGACCGCCATGTCCGCCGCCCGGTTGCCTGCCTCGGTATAGTCAATGCCCACACAGGCCATGGCTCCCTGGCGCACCAGGTCCTGGGTGCAGGCATACCAGGGCTTTCCAGCTGCCGAGGCTGCTGCGGCAGCGTCCGCGGCAGCTGAGGCTATGGTGCTGTCCACCGGGGTGAACACTGCGTCGGCCTGGGCGCACAGCTCAGTCATGCGCTGCTGTACCTCGCCGGCGTTGGCCACCTGGCCCTCCACCACTGTAATGGAATTCTCAGCGCAATAGTCCTTGAACCGCTGCACATAGGTCTCTCCCAAGGGGCAGCTGGGGTCGTAGAGCAGGCCAGCCGTGGCCAGACCAGGGTCTACCTGCCGGGCCAGCTCCATAACGCTCTGGGCCGAGGGGGCGTCTGCCACACCGGTGACATTGCCCTCAGGCTGGGTCAGGTTTTTCAGCCCCACATCAGCTGAGGCATTGCCCACACCCAAAAACACCACCTTGGTCTCAGAGCCCTCAGCTGCCTTGGCCGCTGCCTTGGCCGCCGGCGCGGAGATGGCAACAATCACGTCCGCCTTCTCCTCCACCAGCTTTTTACAAATTTCAGCGGCTTTGGCTCCGTCGCCTCCGGCGTTCTGGTAGTCTACCAGCATTTTACCGTCATCCAGGCCCCACTCGTCCAGGCGGCTCATAAAGGCCTCCCGGGCCTCGTCCATAGGGGAATATTCTATATACTGCACCACGCTGATGCGGCGGCTCTGCACTTCCTCCACAGGGGCTGTAGAGGAGGTCTGGGAGAGGGAGGAGGTATCCTCCTCCTTTTGACTGCACCCCCCCAGCACGCAGGCTGTCAGCACCAGAGCCAGCAGCGCGCAAAATACTTTTTTCATAGTTTTCTCCTTTTTCCGGCATTCCGGGCATGTCCTTTTCAGAGAGGGCAGCTTACGGAATCTGATCCAGCATGGCAGTGACCTCGCTGCTCCGCACCTGACCGTTGAAGCCTCCGTTGAGCACAGCGGCATAGCGGTTGGAGTCTGCCAGCTTATAGAGCTCCAGGGTGTCGCTGCCCCCGTCAAAATACTCGTACACAACCTTTACATCCGCTGTGCCGCTGTAAGAGGATTCCTCCTGAGAGAACACAGCCAGACTGATTACTGCCTGGTAGAAGGGCTGGTAGCCCTCGTCGTAATCCACGGCTTCGCCCCCGGCATTTTCAATGCTCAGGTCATACTGAATATTGCTCTCTGTGGACTTTTCCTCGTTTTTGGTACGGGTAATGTGATATGCATGGACCTGGTCCCCGTCCACCGTCACGGTGAGCTTTTTCACGTTTTTGATATTGGGTATCCACACATAGCTCATGCGCAGCTTGGAGATGCTGCTCTCAGCCCAGGCCTCCACAGTGGCGCCGGACACCTGATAGACCACGTCCCGGCCGTCTGCCAGCAGGTAGCGGTTTCCCTCCGCGTCCTCGGCGCTGACAGCCAGGGTGTGCTCGCTGTCGTTCATGTTAAAGCTGATCTCAGCTTCTGGCTCTGAAAGGCCGTACTGCTCCAGCTTTTCCTCTGTAATCCCGGCGTCTACCGCAGCAGAAGCGGTGAGGGTCTTCAGGGCGGTCATCAGGGTCTCAAAGGTAGAGTTGCCGCTCTCGGCAGTGATGGGGGTGGTGATCAAATAATTGCTGGTGGCCCGGGAGGTGTACTCAATGTTGACAGGCTCCGGGTACTGGGTGCCGGAGAGGGTCATGCTGTACAGAATATCCAGCCCGACGGTCTCCTTCTCCTCTCCGTTTTCATCCTCCGTTATCTCCATACGGTCAGCCACCGAGTAGAGCTCTGTGTTGAAATAGGAGAATTTGCTCTCAAACAGATTCACCGGCACGCCGGAGATCACATACACAACGCCGTCCTTGAGCACATATTTGCCCACCGACTCGGCAGCGTTGTCGCCCAGAACCAGCTTGTCGCTGCCCCCGCTGGTATAGTTCAGCGTAACCTCCGGCGCACCGGAGCCCAGGCCAAAGGCGTTCAGGTTCTCCTGGCCGCCCAGGTCCTTGACCGCTTTCAGCTCCACCAGAGTGCGCACATTGGAGGTGAGCAGGGCAGTGTTCAGGTCATAGTCCTCATAGCCGTCCAGGCTGAACTCCACTGTTTCGCCGGCGCTTTTCACCGGCAGCAGGGTATAGCTGTCCTCCTGGTTCACCACCTCTACCGAGGCCACCTCAGCCATGTCCTTGTCCAGAATGGGCTCGCTGGCTGAAGCTTCGGAGGAGGCGGAAGAGGAGGAGTCCGCCTCCTCGTCCTCTGTGGGCAAAAGCCGGAGGGCCGCGAACGCGCCGCCCAACACCACCAGCACTGCCAGCATAATGATAATATATTTCCCGGTCTTCTTCATGAAATTACAGGTGCCTCCTCTTCAGGAAGATGCACAGGCCTGCCGCCAGCATCAGCACCGGCAGGCCAATGGTGAACACCCCCAGCCCCAGCACAGTAATGGTGCTCTGAGAGGCGGTTACGTCCACAATATTGGTCTGCACCCGCTCTGTCATAACCGTTACCTCGCTGCCGTCGGTGTCGGTAGCGAATTTCATCAGGTCAGTGACATAGCGGCTGTTGTCAAAGGCAGTCTGCAAAAAGGTGTCGGTGAACATATAAGAGGAGCCAAACACAATGACGCTGCGATAGCGGAAGCTGTTGCCAAACTGGGCCAGGGTGGAGGAACGGGTAGCCACCACCTGCTCGGCAGTGCTCTCCGGGTTCTCCAGCTCCTCCTGAGAGCTGTTCTCTGTGACCACAAAGGCTGCGGGAGAGGTGCTCAGCAGGGCCTCTACGCCCACGTCGCCGTTGCCCTCAAACAAAATCTCAATGGGCAGGCTCATGGGGCAGATCAGGCGGTCATAGGTGTTGCTCTCCAAGGCCTTGCCCACCGCGTTCACCACAACATAGGAGGGGTTGGCGGACACATAGCGGGAGCTGTCGCTCTCAGCCACCATAGCGCCGCTTTGCACCGAGACGCCCCACTCCTCCAAAAAGCTGCTGAGCTTGGGCAGCTGGTTCTGGGTGGGGTGGAAGGTGACCAGCAGGGCAATGGACTCCTGGCGGGTCTCGTCCGCCAGCAGGGCCCGGATCTTTTCCAGCTCCTCGTCCGTATAGTCTGTAGTGGGGGTAGGAATCATGAGCAGCTGGGTGTCCTCGGGCATGTCCTCTGTAAGCAGGTCTACCTCTTTGTACTCAAAGTTCTGGCTCTCCATCAGGTCCAGAAAAGCCCCCATGCCGTCGCTGGTCAGCAGCTCGCCATGGCCGGTGGCAATGGCGATTACCGGCACCTTGTCCATGTTCACCATCTCCAGGGCTCCGGCCAATGCGCTGTCTACATTGGAATACTGCTCGGTAGCGCCGGTGCTCTGGTTTTGGGACATGGAGAACATGTCGTCTACCGTGAGGACCCGGTAGCGTTTTTCTGTGCGCACCAGCACCCGGCCGGTGATCAGGGTCTCGCCGGTGTAGCTGCTGATAAACTCCGGGTTGGTGTCCGGGTCAATGAACTCTGCTTTGATGTGGCTGTTGGCCTCAGCCAGACGCTCAGCCAGATTGGCCACCTGGCTGTACTTCAGGCCGTAGTTGGAGTAGATGCCGTCGTTGCGGTAGGCGTCCTCCTTGCCGATAAGATAGATGGTGGTGTCTTGCTCCACCTTGCCGGCAATCTCTATGGCCTGGTCCGAGAGGGTGTTCATCTTCTGGGCGGTCAGGTCAATGTTCATGGAGGGGAAGCGCTCGGAGAGCAGGGAGACCAGCAGGTTGATCACCACCACAATGGCGATGAACACCACGGTCATAACAGTAGCCATGCCTCCCCGCTTGAATTTGTTGCCCTGGAACACCGAGGCCTTTTTTTCAGGGCCGGGGCCGGGCTCAGGCGCCGGCTGGGAGGCCGGGCTCTCCGCTGTCTCCTCTATGGGCTCCAGGTTCTGCTTGTTTTCGTCCATTGCTGTATCCACTTTCCTTTCTCGCAGGGCCGCTGTGTCCGGCCGCGAAGTATATTTCTTTAACAATCTGACAGAGGGACTTGTCTGCAAGCCGCTGTCCCGGGTCTTTTATAAATGCGGACAGCGGGCCGCTTTCTGCGCTGCCGGGTCTTTTAGCTCCAACGGCGGCTCTCAATGCGGCGGGCGGTGAGGAACACGAAAATCGCCATGACACTGAGGAAGAAGACCGCGCTGGACACGCTGAACAGTCCCTGGGTGAAAATGCTGTAGCGGCTGCTGAAGGAGATCCAGCCCACCACAGTGGCCACCAGCCCATTGTTGATGGAGGAGGCCAGAGAGTCAATATACATCAGGAACACCGACACGGCAAAGGTGCCGATGGCGGCGATAATCTGGCTGATGGTCAGGCTGGAAATGAATACGCCGATGGAGATCATGGCCCCGCCATAGAGCAGGGTGCCGATATAGTTGCCCAGAATCTCGCCCCAGCTGGGGGAGGAGAAGAAGCTCATGGCCACCGCGGGCAGCAGGCCAATGGTGGAGGCCAGGAAGAACACAAACAGGCTGGCAAGAAATTTGCCGATGACAATAGCTGTAACGCCCACCGGCGCAGTGAGCAGAATCTGGTCGGTTTTGTTCTTCTGGTCGTCGGTAAGGCTCTTCATGGTGATAATGGGGATGACCAGCATGGAAAAGCTGAACATGGAGCCATAGACATACCGGGAGATAAAGCTGGACGAGCCCCCTGCCATAACCATAAAATAGAACAGGCCGTAAAGGGCGGTAAGGGCGGCTACGCACACATAGCCAATGGGGGAATTGAAATAGGAGCGGAGCTCCCGCTTGAATACTGCTATCATGGTTTATTGCTCTCCTTTCCCGTCGCCGGCATGGGTCCCGGCGTCCGTGCTGGTCAGCTGCAGGAACAGGTCCTCCAGGGTGAGGTCGGTATTTTTCAGGCCCAGCACCGGCCAGCCGTTGCGGGCCATCAGGGCAAACAGGTCCCGGCGGACGTCCACATCCATGTCAGACTCCACACTGAAGTCAAAGGCGCCGGGCTCCTTCTCGCCCATGGAGTAAACGTCAACCACCTTCTCCATGGCCTCAATGGCGTGGAGAATCTCCCGCTCGGGCCCCTCGGCCCGGAGAATCAGCCGGTGGTCGTGAGAAAGGTCATGGGCCAGGGTGTCGGTGGCTCCGTCGGCCACCAGCTTGCCGTTGTTGATGACAATAATGCGCTCGCACACTGCCTGCACCTCGGGCAGAATGTGGGAGCTGAGAATCACCGTATGGTTGCGGCCCAGATTCTTGATGAGGGTGCGTATCTCAATAATCTGCTTGGGGTCCAGGCCCACTGTGGGCTCGTCCAGAATCAGCACAGGGGGATTGCCGATGAGAGCCTGGGCAATGCCCACCCGCTGCTTGTAGCCCTTGGAGAGGTTCCCCACCAGGCGGTTGTATACATTGTCGATTTTCACCAGCTTGCAAATCTCCTCCAAATGCTGCTGGCGGGGCTGGCTGGCCTTTTTCAGCTCGTAGACAAAATTGAGGTACTCCTTTACCGTCATATCCAGATAAAGGGGGGGCTGCTCAGGCAGATAGCCGATGAGCTTTTTCACCTCATTGGGGTCGTCCAGCGTATTTTTGCCTGAGACGGTGACGCTGCCCTCGGTAGCCGAGAGATAGCCTGTGATAATGTTCATGGTGGTGGATTTGCCCGCGCCGTTGGGACCGAGGAAGCCCACAATCGAGCCCTCCTCGATCGTAAAGCTCACATGGTCCACCGCCAGGTTCGCGCCGTAGCGCTTTGTCAGGTTCCTGACCTCTACCATTTCCGTGATTCCTCCTGTTTTTTGAAGCTCCCTATAGTATGACAAAAAACCTGGTTTTTGTCAAGTACAGCCAGAGCCTGTTTTCAAGCGGCTCTAGAGTCTGTTTGAAAACTCCGAAACGCCGTCTATTTTGCCCCAAAACGGTGCTTTCTGCGTCAAACATCCTCGAAAGGCGGCAAGCCTTTCTTGCGGTTTTTTCCTTGAAAGCCCTCGTTTTGGGACAAAAATCCGACATTTCTCCGGTATTAAAACAGACTCTGGGGGATTTGAGGGAAAGAGAGAAGTTTTTTCTGAAAAAGGACCTGCTTTTCCCTTCATGTCCCGTTTTCCCCTGGTTCCGGCTGTAAAATGCAGCAAACGCGACGAAAACCGGTATACACCGGCTTTGCGGCAAGGGGCTCTGCTGCTTCGCGTTGACGATAGCCGCTGTTTTGCCGGGTACAGTATAGCGCGGAAATGTGAATATCAGGTGAACGCCTGGTGATTCTTGGTTGACGCAGAGGCACAATATGATATAATCAAAAGGAAAGCGGCCCCCTTACAGCCGCTCTCCTTCCCAAGTCAGAAGCAACGGAAACCGCAAAGGAGGAGCCTCTATGGAAAACCCGCTGTACCTGGTGATGCTTGAGAAAAGCAAGACCTATAACCGAATGACCAAAAAGATCGTGACAGAGCATGTGGAAAACCTGCGCAGGCTGGATGATGAGGGCAGGCTGGTGTTCTGCGGCATGTATATTCTGAATGCGGCAAGCAAAGAGGAGGCAGAAGCCCTCTGCGCCCAGGAGCCCCTGGTTGCCGGAGGCTACGCCTCTTACCGGCTTGCCGCCGTGCAGGCCGCGAACCGGGAAAACAACTATCTGCTGTAGGCATGAGTTGGCCTGCCGGGAAAATGACGGCAAGGAAAAAGCCTCCGGTTTAAGCCGGAGGCTTTTTCACATGCTTTGCAGAAATCTGTGGAATGTTTTTGCAGCCCGGCCTCTCACTGAAACTGGGAGTTATACAGGCTGGCATAGAAGCCGGCCTTTTCCATCAGTTGCTGGTGGGTGCCCTGCTCCACAATGTCTCCGTCCCGCACCACCAGAATGTTGTTGGCGTTCTGAATGGTCGAGAGCCTGTGAGCGATGACAAAGCAGGTCTTATCCTTCATCAGGGTGCGCATGGCCGCCTGAATCTGCTGCTCGGTGCGGGTGTCCACATTGGAGGTGGCCTCGTCCAGAATCAGCATTTTCGCGTCCAGCAGCATGGCCCGGGCAATGGTCAGCAGCTGCTTCTGTCCCTGGGAGATGTTGATGCCGTTCTCGTCCAGAATGGTGTCGTACCCCTGGGGCAGGGCCATAATGTACCGGTGAATGCGGGCCGCCTTGGCCGCTGCTTCCACATCCTCCCGGCGGGCGTCCTTTTTGCCGTAGGCCAGATTCTCAAAGATGGTGCCTGTAAACAGCCAGGTATCCTGAAGCACCATGGCGTAGGAGAGCCGCAGGCTCTTGCGGGTAATGTCCTGAATATCCCTGCCGTCCAGGGTGATGCGCCCCTGGTCCGGGTCGTAAAAGCGCATAAGCAGATTGATCAGGGTGGTCTTTCCCGCGCCGGTGGGGCCTACAATGGCAGTCAGCTCCCCAGGGGCGGCGTGGAGGTTCAGGCCGTGGATGATGGTCTTCTCTGGGTCGTAGCCAAAGCGCACCTCCTCCATGCGCACGTCCCCCTCTGTGTGGGACAGCTCAACCGCGCCGGAGGCGTCGGCGGGCTCAGTGGGCTGGTCCATCAGGTCGAATACCCGCTCTGCCGCCGCACAGGCTGACTGAAGCTCGCTGACAATGTTGGCCATCTCGTTGATCGGCCCTGAGAACCGCCGGGAGTACAGCACAAAGCTGGACAGGTCGCCAATGGAGATGCGCTGCAAAAGGAACAGCACTGCCCCGAAAATGCTGATAAAGGCCAGAGACAGGTTGTTGATGAAGTTCACCGAGGGGCCGGTCATGGCGCCGTAGTAGTCGGCGTTATAGTAGGCGTCCACCGCCGCCTGGTTCTTTTTGTCGAACCGGGCGGTCTGGGTGGCCTCCTGGTGGTAGGCCTTGGTGGTCTTCTGGCCGCTGATAATCTCCTCCACAAAGCCGTTGAGCTCACCCAGCATCACCGAACGCTTGTGGAACAGGGGCCGCACCTTTTTGGTCATGTACCGGGTAAACAGCACCGACAGGGGGATGGTCACCGCAAACACCAGCACCAGCATGGGAGAAATGGCGATCATCATAATCAGGGACCCCAGCACGGTGATGGCGCTGGCGGCAATCTGCAGCAGGTCATTGGACAGGGAGGCGTTCACCGTGTCAATGTCGTAGGACAGGTGGCTGACAATGTCGCCGGTCTGGTGTTGGTCAAAATATTTTACCGGCAGAAGGGTCAGCCGGTCGAATACCTGCTGGCGCATCTCCCGCACAATCTTCTGGCTGAGCTGAATCATGAGGATGGACAGCAGGTAGGAGAGTCCTGAGGAGATGGCGTAGAACAGCACCATCAGCCCGCAGAAGAAGAACACCGAGGTAAAGTCTACCCCGCCCTTTTCCAGGCCAATGGCGTCAATGGCCCGGCCTGAGAGCCAGGGCCCCAGCAGGGCCAGCAGATTGCTGGAAACCGTAAGAGCCAGAGCGGCCAGCGCCATGAATTTATGGGCGTATATGTAGCTCCACAGGCGAAGGAGTACCTTTTTGCGGTCCTTGGGCTTTTCAATCGGGCCCCGGGGCATAAAACGCGGCGGCATCAGTCATTCCTCCCTTCTTTCACGCTGTGTACGTTTTGCGTGCCAGGTTCATGTTGGCAGGCGTCGCTTTGCCGGACTTGCGGATTGGAAGCAGCGTCACCCTGCCCCATCTGGGACACAGCGATTTCACGGTAGACCGGGCAGCTCTCCATCAGCTCCTCATGGGTGCCATAGCCCAGCTCTTTTCCCTCGTCCAGCACCAGAATATGGTCTGCGTGGAGAATGGAGCTCACCCGCTGGGCAATGATGACTGTGGTCACCCCGGCATACTCCTGGCGCAGGGTCTGGCGCAGGGCCGCGTCTGTGCGGTAGTCCAGAGCCGAAGAGGAGTCGTCCAGCACCAGGAACTCCGGGGCGCCGGCCAGGGCCCGGGCAATGAGCACCCGCTGCTTCTGCCCGCCGGAGAGATTGGTGCCCTTGGAGGTAAGCATATGCCCAAAGCCGTCGGGCAGGCCGGAGATGAACTCCATGGCCTGGGCGCAGCGGGCGGCCTTTTCAATTTCCTCATCGGTCAGATTTCTGCCAAAGGCGATGTTCTCCCGCAGGGTGTCGGCAAAGAGCACGTCGTTCTGAAACACCACCCCAAACTTGGTGTGCAGCTCCTCAGGGGGAATGGAGGCAATGGGCCGGCCGTTGATGGCCACCCTTCCCTGGTCCGCGTCATACAGGCGCATCAGCAGGTTGACCAGAGTGGACTTGCCGCAGCCTGTGGCCCCGATTATACCCAAAGTCTCACCAGCCCGCAGGCAGAAGCTGATGTCTTCCACATTGGGCTCCTTTTTGTTGTAGGAAAAGGTGACATGGTCAAACTCCACATGATAGGGGGAGTCCTCCTGCCGCCCCGGCCGCAGAGGCAGGCCCGCCGGGGTGGAGAGCACCTGAGCAATCCGGTTGCCGCTGGCAGAGCTGCGGGAGAAGGAGACGAAAATACGGGTCATGGCCATCATGGCGTTGAGAATGATGGTGAAGTAGCTCAAAAAGGCAATGATCTTTCCCGGCTGAGTCAACCCCTCGTTTACCCGGAAAGCGCCTACAATGATAACAGCAGTAAGGCCCAGGTTCAAAAACAGGTTCATCAGGGGATTGGTCAGAGCCATGGTCATGCCGGCCTTGGTCTCTCTGGCAGAAACCCCCGCGTTCACCCCGGCAAAGCGCTTCTTTTCATAGTCCACCTTGGACAGAGCCTTGATGACCCGAATGCCAGAGATAGTCTCACGCACAGTGCGGACCATGGAATCTACCCCCTGCTGTAAGTGGGTATACAGGGGCACACCCTTTTTAGAGACCGTATACACCAGCACGGCAATAAAGGGCAGGGTGCACACCAGCACCAGAGTCAGCACCGGGTCAAGGGTGAGGGTGACCAGAATGCCCCCCACCAGCAGAATAGGGGCCCGCACACCGATGCGCTGCATCATGCCCAGCATTTGGTGGATTTGATAGGTGTCGGTGGTCAGTCGGGATTCCAGGGAGGGGATGGAGAACTCGTCAATCTGCCCGCAGGAGAGCTCTGATATTCTGGCGAACAGATCGTGGCGGATGGCCTGGGTGGTGTGCTGGGCCACCCAAGCGGCCATACGGTTGGCCAGAATATTGGTGACCCAGGCAGTAAGAGCGGCCAGCACCATGGCCGCGCCCCACCAGGCAATGCGGGTCATGTCCTTGGTGGGGGCCACCTCGTCGATCATGTAGGACAGAATCCAGGGCAGCAGCAGCTCTACGGCTGAGCCGATGAATTTGATGGTGAGGCCCAGCGTCATACGGGGGACAAAGGGCTTCAGGTAGGCAAAAATGGTTTTCATAGGGGACTCCTTGGGGCTGTTTTTCTTTTTTGATGTATGCAGGGTTATTATACCGCAGTTTAGTTGACACTGCAACTACTTTTTTTCAATTATGGCAGAAAAATGTTTATTTTTTGTAAAATCTGTGAGGCCAGTCAGAATTGTATGGCTCTTTGGCATCGCGCCGCGCACAAGTCAGGGTGTCTGGCAGTTAGTTTGACACTGGCAGAAGAACTGCCGGCGGGCTTACCGGCAGGGTCTTCTATTCTTTAAAATACTTGTTTATTGTAATTTTCCCACTTGTATTGCCAGGTCTCCACTGCAAATCCCCCATTCCGTTGCCCCCTTTTCATCTTCTCCTGATTGTGTTATAATGTACCCACGCGTACATTCACGCGATAGCGTGCCGCTGTGCGCTCAGGGAAAGCAGTCCGGCTGTCAAAGGCCCGGACTGCTCCCAATCCAATCGAAGGAGGAAATCAGTATGGCGGAGATCAGAGCCTTTCACGCCCTGCGCTATGACCTGGAAAAGGCCGGGAGGATCGAAGAACTCACCTGCCCGCCCTATGATATTATCAGCGAGGAGCAGAGGGAAGAATTTCTCGCCCGCAACCCCCGCAATGTCATTCGTCTGGAACTGCCCAAGGGAGAGGACCCCTATGGGGAAGCTGCCCGGACCCTGAACCAGTGGATGGAGGAGGGCATTCTGAAGACGGACATGGACCCGGGGCTGTACATCTATGAGCAGGAATTTCTCACCCAGGTGGACAAGGGGGAGACCCGCCGCCTGCGGGGGCTGATCTGCCGGGTGAAGCTGGAGGAGTTTGCCGCCGGGGTGGTGCTTCCCCATGAGGAGACCCTGAGCAAGGCCAAAGAGGACCGGTTCCGGCTGATGGACGCCACCCACTGCAATTTCAGCCAGATATACTCTCTTTATCAGGACCCGGGTCATATGACCCGCCAGCGCCTGGACAGTCTGACAGAGACCTGCGCCCCTCGCTATGCCTTTTCTGACGGGCTGGTGACCCACCGGCTGTGGGTGGTTAACGACACTGTGGCCATTGCCGCCATTCAGGAGGACTTTGCCGGGAGAAAGCTCTATATTGCCGACGGCCACCACCGGTATGAGACGGCCCTGAACTACCGCCGCCACCTAAAGGAGCAGGGCATTACCTGCCCAGGGGCGGACTTTGTCATGATGATGCTGGCGGATATGGCTGACCAGGGGCTGGTGGTGTTTCCCACCCACCGGCTGGTGCGGGGCCTGGATGGCTTCGACTGCCCGGCGGCCATGCTGCGGAAAAGCGGGGACTGGTTCCAGGTGGAGCCGGTGCAGAACCGGGAGCAGGCTCAGCAATCCCTGGACAAGGCCTACAGCCAGGGCCAGCACGCCTTTGCCTGCTATGACGGGCACTGCTGGCATTGTCTGATTCTGAAAGATCCGGCGGTGATGGAGGAGCTGCTGCCCCAGGCCTCCGCTGCTTACCGGGGGCTGGATGTGACCATTCTCCACAGCCTGATTCTAGAAAAGCTGTTAGGCATTGACAAGGAAAACATGGCGGCCCAGAGAAACCTCACCTATACCCGCTCCACAGAGGAGGCGGTGTCTTCTGTGGACAGGGGGGAGAGCTGCTGCTGTTTTCTTCTCAATCCCACCCGGGTGGAGGAGATTGGCGCGGTTGCTGCCTGCGGGGAGAAGATGCCCCAGAAATCCACCTATTTCTATCCCAAGCTCATTACTGGCCTGGTGATGAACAGTCTTACCCAAAGCTGAGGAGGAGACTTATATGAGCTATGACCTGATGGTTTTTGAAGGGGAGAAAGCTCCCAGGCCTAGGGCTTGTTTAAAAAATCGGAAACGCCGTCTTTTTACCCGGAAGGGGCCCCTTTCTGCGTCAAAAATCCTCGCCAATCGGAAGATTGCCTTGCGGTTTTTTCCTTGAAATGAACCTCTTCTGGGTAAAAATTCG
>CAJUNQ010000019.1 GCA_910587835.1 uncultured Oscillospiraceae bacterium
AATGACGGAATTTTGACCAGAAGCGGTCAGCTTCAAGGAGAAAACCGCAAGGAATACTTGCGTATTACGAGGATTTTCGACGCAGAAGATGGCTGCTTCTGGGTAAAAAGACGGCGTTTTCGATTTTTCAAACAAGCCCTATTCTATGTGGACTTGGCGGGCTTTTTCTTGCGCTGACACGGTCCCCCAAAAATGTCGAAAACGAGACGGCGGGAGGGTCGGGGGCCCAGTCCCCCCAGCCGCCGGGGACAGCAAAGGCGGCTCCGGCTTGTCTCCCGCTTTCATCCCGGGCCCGCCTGTCTTCCGGCAAAGGCCGTCCCTGCCTGGGCGAAAAACGCCAGGCATTCACACCCGCTTTTCAGAAAGGAGCCTCCTATGCCCCTGCCCAAGTCTTTTCTCGCCCGAATGCAGGCCCTGCTGGGCCCCGAGTACCCCGCCTTTTTGGAGGCCTGTTCCCAGCCCCCTTTTCGTGGGGTGCGGGTCAACCCGCTGAAGTGCTCTGCCGGGCTCCTCCGCCAGAGCCTTCCCTTTGCCATAGAGCCCGCCCCCTTTGCCCCCACCTCCTTTTACGCCCAGTGGGACAAGGGCTTTGGCAGTCTGCCCGCCCACCATGCCGGTATGTTCTACGCTCAGGAGCCCTCCGCCGCCTCCGCCGTTACGGCCCTGGACCCTCAGCCCGGCCACCGGGTGCTGGACCTGTGCGCCGCGCCTGGGGGCAAGTCCACCCAGATTGCCGGGCTGCTGCAAGGCCGGGGCCTGCTGTGGGCCAACGAGGTGGTCCGCAGCAGGGCCGGGGCTCTGCTCTCCAACCTGGAACGGCTGGGGGTTGCCAACAGCGTGGCCTCCTCCTGTCACCCTCAGACCCTGTGCCAGGGTCTGGCCGGGTATTTTGACCGGGTGCTGGTGGACGCCCCCTGCTCCGGCGAGGGCATGTTCCGGCGGGACCCCCGGGCAGTAGAGGAGTGGTCGCCAGAGCACGCGGCCTCCTGCGCCATACGCCAGCGGGCTATTCTGGACTCTGCCGCCCTGGCTGTAAAGGCAGGAGGGGCGCTGGTCTACTCCACCTGCACCTTTTCGCCGGAGGAGAACGAGGAGACCGCTGCCTGGTTCCTGAAAAACCACCCGGACTTTACAGCCGAGGCGCTCCCTGTCCCCCTGGGCCGTCCTGCCCATGACGGCGGGCCCTGGCGGCGAATCTACCCCATGGACGGGGGCGAAGGGCATTTTGTCGCCCGGTTCCGGCGGGGAGACGGCGGGCCCTGCCGGGCGGGGACATTTGGCGGAGAGCTGCGGGGAAGCCTGGCGGAGGCGGGCCGGGAGCTCTACCGCAGCCTGTTTTCGGGGGACTGCCCGGAGCGGCTGGCCCAGGTGAAGGACAGCCTGCTCCTCCTCCCGGAGGGCCTGCCGGACCTGCGGGGTCTGGGCGTGCTGCGGGCCGGGGCGGAGCTGTGTCAGGTGCGCAAGGGTCGGCTGGAGCCCTCTCATGGGGTGTTTATGTGCCAGCAGGGCCAGGCCTGCCGGGAGCCCTTGGAGCTCTCGCCGGAAAGCCCGGAGCTGGAGGCCTTTCTGCGGGGAGAAGAGCTGGAGTGCGGCGGAAAGGGCTACCGGGCGGTGTGCGTCAACGGTGTGACAACCGGCTTTGGCAAGGCAAGCGGCGGGCGGCTGAAGAACCGCTACCCCAAGGGGCTGCGCAACAAGTAAGGACGGCGGGCAGGATGTACGACCGGGGACAGACCTGACGGTTTGCATAAAAGTCTTTGAAACTCAGGCTGGGGCGGTTTTTGCGGCAAGATTCTTTTCAACCGCCGGTTATGTACAGTGGGTCTGCCGCAGTTCCTGTTAAGAGCTGTCCTTTTCGCAGATTGTAATGTAGGGACCGATATGAGCCGTCTGCTCTGTAGAAGCACCGGCACCCTGGGAAAGACGAGTGGACACACTGGCCCGGCCCCTATTAGGCCCATGAATCAAATAGAAAGCGCGGCAGGACACGCCGCGCTTTCTATTTCTGGTTGGCAAATTGGGCTGGCTGTGGCGGCTGTCTTTCGTCTGTACCGCGACTGTAGGTTGACCAGGGACCGCTCAATTTCATAAAAAAGCCAGCCTGACCGCTTCATCCATTTGTGGCGGTCAGGCTGGCTTTTCTTTGTTTGTCAGCAGACTGCTTACTCCTGCTCCCTCCCCTGCTTCCAGGCGGCGATTTCCTCCAAAAACGCTTTGCCATACCGCTGGGACTTTCGCTCGCCGATTCCCTGCACGTCCCGCAGCTGGTCCATGTTCTCCGGCTGACTGCGCGCCAACGCTGCCAGCACCGCGTTGCTGAACACAATGTACCCCGGCACCTCCGCCTCTGCCGCCAGCCGGTTGCGCAGGGCCCGCAGCGCCTCGTAAAGCTCTCCCTGCTCTCCCTCCAAGGGCGCGTTCCCCCCAGAGGACTGCATTTTCTCCGCCCGGTCCGGCTTGCGGCGGGCATAGCGCACCGGCTCCCCCTGGAACAGCACGCCCCGGGCACGGCTTCCCAGCCGCACCACAGGGAACTCCTCCCCGTCCAGCCGCAGATACTCCTTTTCAATGAGAAAGTCTATGTAGTCCCGCAGCTGCTCCCGGCTGACGTCCCCCATAATGCCGTAGGTAGAGAGGCTGTCCAGCCCCAGCTCCCGCACCCGCTGGTCCTTGCTGCCCCGCAGCATCCGCAGAATCAGGCTCTCGCCCAGCCCCTTGCGGTATTTTTTCTCTACCCGGGCCACGCCTGAGAGGATCTTCTGGGCCTCTACTGTCAGGTCCCGGGTTTCCAGCTCTGAGACACAGTTGCCGCAGCCGCCGCAGGAGGCTGGCGCCTCCTCGCCAAAATAGGACAGCAGAAAGGCCCGCAGGCAGCCGGTGGCGCAGCAATAGGAGGTCATGCGCTCCAACCGCTGCAGGTCCTGGCGGCGCACCTGCTCCCGCTCCTCCTCAGAGAGCGCCTCGTTGTCTGAGGCATTGTCGATGAGGAACCGGGCTGTGCGCACATCCCCCGGCGCAAACAGCAGCACGCAGTGGGCGGGCTCCCCGTCCCGGCCTGCCCGGCCCGCCTCCTGATAATAGCTCTCCATGTTCTTGGGCATGTTATAGTGCACCACAAAGCTCACGTTAGACTTGTCGATCCCCATGCCAAAGGCGTTGGTGGCCACCATCACCCTGGCCCTGTCGAACACAAAGTCCTCCTGATTCTGCCTGCGCTCCTGGTCGCTGAGGCCCGCGTGGTAGCGGGTTGCGGCCACCCCCTGCTGGTTCAGCCCCTGACACACCGACTCCACCAGCTTGCGGGTGGCGCAGTACACAATGCCGCTCTGCTCCTGCCGGGCAGAGAGGAATTCCCGCAGATAGCGGTCCTTGCTTTTGGGGCGCACCACCTCAAAAAAAAGGTTGGGCCGGTCAAAGCCTGTGGTCACCCGCAAAGGAGCGCGCAGCTCCAGCAGCTTCTCCATGTCCTCCTTCACCTGGGCGGTGGCCGTGGCGGTAAAGGCCCCTACGGCGGGCCGGCGGGGCAGCTGCTCTACAAATTGGCTGATTTGCAGGTAGCTGGGCCGAAAGTCCTGCCCCCACTGGGAGACGCAGTGGGCCTCGTCCACGGCCAGCAGAGAGATCTCCGCCTGCCGGGCCAGCTGAAGAATCTCCGGCAGCAGCAGACGTTCGGGGGCAATATAAAGCAGCTTGTACACGCCCCTGGCCGCCCGGCGCAGGGCCTCGGCGCACTGGCCGGGGGTGAGGGAGGAATTGATGTACCCGGCGGGCGCCCCGGCCTGGACCAAAGCCGCGACCTGGTCCTTCATCAAAGAGATGAGGGGGGACACCACCAAGGCCATGCCGGGGAGCATCAAGGCGGGCAGCTGGTAGCAGATGGACTTGCCCGCTCCGGTGGGCATGACCCCCAGCACGTCCCGGCCAGCCAGAAGGGCGTCTACCAGCTCCTCCTGACCGGTGCGGAAGCCCGTGTGCCCGAAAAACCCCTTCAACATTTCCAGCTTGTCCATGTCCGCTCCTCCTCAGCCCTGCCTGAAGCCTGCGCCTCAGGCATTGGGCAGAGCATATTATTCTATAAATCTGCTTGGAAAAGCCCGGTGCTGTGACTTGGCATCGCCAAGTCATGCGCAGCAACAGAGAAACGCTTGACGCTTCGGGGCTTCTCCTTGTGCTCGCCAGAACACAGTAGCCAGAGCACATTATACCATGTCCCGGGAAATTTTTCCACAGCTTTTTTCCTGGCCTGCCCAACAGGAGGCCAAGGGCAGGGGGGGGCCGTTAAGCCGCCGGCTGTTCCCTGTCAGGCGCACGGCCGTGGGGACAGGGAGGGGCCGGGGCTCGGGGGTTTCAGAAATGCCTTTCAGGCATGAAGTTATATATAGAGCAAGTATTGGACATATCTCTCCTCTCATGCCAGAATAACAGCAGAAACCCTTGGGAGGGACCGGAATGTTCACAAACAAAGACCTGAAGAACCTGATTGCACCCCTGTTTTTGGAGCAGCTGCTGGTGCTGCTGGTGGGCATTGCCGACACCTTTATCGTCAGCTACGCGGGGGAGGCGGCGGTGTCCGGGGTGTCTCTGGTGAACTCCTTCAGCACCATCTTCATCTACCTGTTCACGGCCCTGGCCTCCGGCGGGGCGGTGGTCATCAGCCAGTACATTGGCCGGGGGCAATGTGTTCAACACCGTGGCCTTCCCCCTGTCCGGGCCGCTCTCCAACGGCCTGCGGGCGGCGGGAGATATTAAGTTTACCATGGTCGTGTCCATCGCCTCCACCATGGGCGGACGGCTGGCGTTCTCCATTCTGTTCGCCGTGGTTCTGAACTGGGGCGTTGTTGGCATTGCGGCGGCCATGTGCCTGGACTGGGTCGTCCGGGCAGTGATATTCACGCTGCGGCTGCGGTCCGGGAAACGGAAGACCTTCCAGGTTATTTGAGCCGCGCTGCCTAGAGTCTGTTTGAAAACTCCGAAACGCCGTCTATTTTGTCCCAAAACGGCGCTTTCTGCGTCAAAAATCCTCCAAAGACGGCAAGCCTTTCTTGCGGTTTTTTCCTTGAAAGCCCTCGTTTTTAGGGCTTGTTTGAAAATAGAGGAAATGACGGATTTTTGACCAGAAGCGGTCAGCTTCAAGGAGAAGAACCGCTGTAGTTAGCTACGCTAACTACGCCAATACTTGCGTATTGCGAGGATTTTCGACGCAGAAGATGGCTG
>CAJUNQ010000020.1 GCA_910587835.1 uncultured Oscillospiraceae bacterium
AATGACGGAATTTTGACCAGAAGCGGTCAGCTTCAAGGAGAAAACCGCAAGGAATACTTGCGTATTACGAGGATTTTCGACGCAGAAGATGGCTGCTTCTGGGTAAAAAGACGGCGTTTTCGATTTTTCAAACAAGCCCTAAACGCTGGCAAAGTCAGCAGCTGACAAAAAGCTTGGCGCACAGGCTCAGAACGCCCCCACAGCAGGAGGGAGAGAGCACAAACAGAGGGCAAAAATCCTAAGCCGCCGCAGCGTCAAGCATTGCGGACAAAGATGACTCGTTGACTGAAAATGTAATTCTGCTGCAAGCCCTGAATACGCTGGACGCTTTCATCCTGGGGAGAATTTCGCTGTCAGACAAAAAGCCCCCCGGCAACGCCAGGGGGCTTTGATTGGCGCAGCCTTACTTGTCAGCGGCGTCAGCTGTGAAAAGCTCCTTCACAGAAGCAGCCATGCCCGCCAGCCCCTGAATGTTGGAGGGCACGATGATCTTGGTGGCCCGGCCGTCTGCCGCTGCCTGGAAAGCCTCCAGGCTCTTAAGGGCAATGACCCGCTCGGTGGGGTTGGCCTCGTTCATCAGCTTGATAGCGTCGGCCATGGCCCGCTGCACCGAGAGAATAGCCTCCGCTTCGCCCTGGGCCTCCCGAATCTTGGTCTCCTTCACAGCCTCGGCCCGAAGCACCGCCGACTCCTTTTCACCCTCGGCAATCAAAATGGCGCTGCGCTTCTCGCCCTCCGCGTCCAGAATCTTCGCCCGGCGTTCCCGCTCGGCCTTCATCTGTTTCTCCATGGAGTCCTGAATCTCCCGGGGCGGGATGATATTTTTCAGCTCCACCCGGTTGACCTTGATGCCCCAGGCGTCCGTGGCCTCGTCCAGAATCACCCGGATTTTGGAGTTGATCACGTCCCGGGAGGTGAGGGTGTGGTCCAGCTCCATCTCACCGATGATGTTGCGCAGGGTGGTGGCGGTCAGGTTTTCAATGGCGGAGATGGGGTTCTCCACGCCATAGGCGTACAGCTTGGGGTCGGTGATCTGGAAGTAGACCACCGTGTCGATCTGCATGGTGACATTGTCCTTGGTGATGACCGGCTGGGGAGGAAAGTCAATGACCTGCTCCTTCAGGCTCACCTTTTTGGCAATGCGGTCGATGAAGGGAAGCTTCAAATGCAGGCCCGTGCCCCAGGCGGAGTGGAACACGCCCAGACGCTCCACCACATAGGAGTGGGCCTGGGGGACGATTTTGAAGTTGGAGACGAGTGCCGCCTGCAGGACAATAATCAGAATGATAATGACGACGGCCCAGCCTGCGCTGGCCAGGTAGGGCGCTTCCATAAGCAGAGGCAGATTCAAAGCGTTCATTTATTGATCTCCTTTCGTCAGAGAGGCGGGCGTTACAATCAGCTTAACGCCCTCAATGCGGACGACCGTTACCTGTTGGCCGGAGGAAAGCACCAGTTTGGGGTCTTCGCTGCGGGCGGCCCAGCTGTTGCCCAGCACCGACACCCGGCCCCGGCCCAGCAGGCCGTTGACCTCCTCCGTTACCACAGCGGTGGCCCCCAGCACCCGGTCGGCGTTGGTGGAGACAGGCCTGCCCTTTTGCAGGCGGCGGGCAAGGGGGCGGGTAAAGATAATAGCCAGCACGGTAGCGGCCAAAAACAACGCCGCCTGTGCCCAAATGGGCGCACCCAGCAGACTGGCAAGGAAAGCCAGCAGGCTTCCTGGGACGAACCAGATGGAGACCAGCGCAGGCACGGCAGCCTCGATGATGGAAGCGGCCACAGCTGCGGCCAGCCAGATGAAGTCCATAATTTCCATACTTGGGACCTCCTTTGCGCATAACGCGGGTATGGTTATATTTTACAACAAAAGGGGACAAAAAGCAAGGGATTTGAGGGGGAATCTGAAAAAATGTGGGTGATTATTTCTTAGAACCTGTATTCATAGGCGGAGGATGCCGGAGTGGCGAGGGATTTTGTCGCCCTGCAAGGCAAAAAATCGCAGGAATACTTGCCGTATTTCAAGTTTTTTTAACGCAGCAGGACGGCAAAAGACCCGTCCCTCCGGCGTTCAACGCCTGTGAATACAGGTTCTTACATTGCTTCCCGCTTTTTTTAACCCGTGACAGGCCGGGAGCCGGGTCTTGGACGGAAAGGAAGCACAGTCTTTTCCCGAAAACGGTTGGATTTCATGTAAAATTGGGAACAGCAGAGGCGCTGCGCTCCTTTTTGCAGTCAAAAGGACGATGCTCTGGGGAAAGATAGCCGGCGTTGCGGCAGGCCCCTCCATCAGAATATATGCGCGCCCCCATGGGAGCCGGGCCCGCGGCGCAGGTCGGTGGGCAGCAGAGAGTAGAGGCTCAGGTCCACAATGCCCTTGTCCGGCCAGAAGAAGCCCTCGCGGATGGTGCCCTCCTTCACAAAGCCGCAGCGTTCCAGCACCAGAATGCCCCGGTAGTTGGCAGGCAGCACATAGGCCTGAATGCGGTGCACGCCCACGTTTACCATCAGGTAGTCGGTGCAGGCCCGCAGGGCGCCGGTGGCAAGGCTCTCGCCGGTGCGGGTGCGGCTGAGGGTGAAGCGCACAGTCACCGACTGGGTCTGGGGGTCGATATTGTATATCTCAAAAATGCCGGCCAGACGGCTGCCGTTCCCCTCAGGGTAAATGCCCAGCATCACCGCCACCCGGTCCCGGAACATGGCCTCGGCCTGCAAAAGCCGCAGGCGGCACTGCTCAGGAGCGCGCAGAGCGGCGGTGGGGGCATAGCGAAAGTTTTCCTCGTCCCCAAGAATGTCCCAGAGGGCGGGCAGGTCCAGGTCAGTCATGCGGCCCAGAGAGAGCCCCTTGCCGCTGATGTAGGGAAAGGTGGAAAATAGAAGCCCGGTGTTCATGAGAGGCCTCCTTTCAGAAACTGGAAAAGTCCTGACGCGCAAACCGGCGCGAGCAGAGAACGACGATGGACAGACAAGGGAGGAACGCGGTAAAAGGTAGAGAGGGGCTCTTGACACGGCTCTGAAAAGCCCATCTCCGGCAGTGTGCTGCCGCCTCGTGATAGGAGGATGCGGCTCCCGGCAGCCTGAAGCAGGACAGACAAAAGCCCCGATGACAGCCTTTTTAACTTAAATTAAAAAGGAGCGTGTGCCGCTTTAACTTAGCAGAGCGTTCCTCTAAGTCAAAAACTGCAACAGACCCGGCAGGTCACCGGGCGCGTCAATATGAGGCGCACCCTCCGCCCGCCCGAAACCATAGGCGGCGTGAATGAAGGGGACCCCCGCTTTCTGGGCGGCGGCCTGGTCCATTGCCGTGTCGCCCACATAGACAGGCTGTGTCATGCCCAGCCGCTGGGCCACCAGCCGGATGTTCTCCCACTTCTCCTTGCCGGTGCGGCCAATGCACTCCCAGCCGGCAAAATAGGGCTCCAGCTTGTGGGCGGCAAAGAAAGCGGGGATGTACTCAGGTCCGCAGTTGCTGACAATGGCCAGAGGGCACTGCCTTGCCAGCTGTTCCAGGGTTTCCGTGAGGCCGGGGTAAAGCCGGCCCCCGTGTTCCCGCAGATAGGCGTCCTCCACCACGCAGAGCTGGGCAAACAGCTCCGCGCCACGCTCCGGGGTGAGCTGGGGGAAAAGGGTCTTCATCAGCTGGGGGGCGGTCATGCCCATCACACTTTGCAGCTCCTCTGTGGTGGGAGGGCGGGGGATGTCCGGCTCCCCGGCCAGGGCCAGCCGCCAGACATCCGTCAGGGATTCGCTGGAATCCCACAGAGTACCGTCCAAGTCAAAAATCACGCCGTCACAAATCACGTTGCGGCCTCCTTTTTTGTATAACGTTGGGTGTACGGGCAAATCTGGATACATTTGCCGCACAGAGTGATTTCCTGCCCCGTCCGCTCCTTAGCCAGGGCCCGGGCGGCTTTCCGGCAGGCATCCACATCCACCAGGACTTCTCTCTCAGTGGCAATATCCCACAAGGCTCCATGGATGGCCCCGCCGGGGCAGTGGTCCCGGCAGCGGGCGCAGTCTCCGCAGCGGGAGGCGTTTACCGGCTGGCCGGGATGATCAAAGGCCGCGTCTGTCAGCACAGAGCTCAGCCGTACTGCCGGGCCGAATTCCGGGGTGACCAGCAGGGCGGATTTGCCCACCCACCCCAGCCCTGCCCGGGTGGCGCAGGTTTTGTGGGGGAAGGGGGTGTGGTACCCGGCGGACTCCGCCACCGCCGTGGTGGTCTGGGCCAGGGCATGGAAGCCCTGCTTGACAATATAGGATGCAGCCAGCTCCGACAGCTGGTCCAGCTTGGCGTTCAGGGTATGGTACTGCTCAAAATAATCCATACTGGGCCCATCGGAGATACCGCATATTGTAGAAGCCGGAAGGCGCACAGCCAAAGACACGCAGCTGGTCCACTGGCCGGGGGAGAGGGCGCTGACATCCCCAAAGCCCACCAGGTCTGCGCCCTCTGCCAATAACAGCGCCCGAAGGGGCTCCCCGGAGAGAACGGCAGTCTTCACGGTTCGTCCTCCTTGATGAAGTCATAGGGCGCCTGCTGGTAGACATAGTAGTTCAGCCAGTTCGCCACCAGCAGATGGGCGTTGCTCCGCCAGGTGAAGGGGGGCGTGCGGGTGGGGTCGTCCTCAGGGAAATAGTGGTAGGGCACCTTGGGCTCCAAGCCCTTTGCCACGTCCCGAAGGTATTCCTTGGCCAGGGTGTCCCGGTCATACTCCGCGTGGCCGGTGACAAACATCCGCCGCCCGCCCCGCTCGGCACAGATGTGCAGCCCTGCCAGGTCGGAGACCCCCAAAGGCAGCAGCTCCGGATGAGCCTCAATGTCCTCCAACAAAACCTGGGTGTAGCGGGAGTGGGGGGCAAAGTAGTTGTCGTCAAAGCCCCGCATCAGGGGATGATAGGGATTGAGCACCCGGTGATTGTAGATGCCGCTGAGCTTTTCCGGCAAGGGATGCTTCTGAATACCATAGTGATAGTATAGCCCCGCCTGGGCTCCCCAACATATGTACAGGGTAGAGTAGACATGGGTTTGGGCCCAGTCAAAAACAGCGCACATCTCAGGCCAGTAGTCCACCTCCTCAAAAGGGAGCTTCTCCACCGGCGCACCGGTGATGATGAGGCCGTCAAAGCGGCGGTCGCGCACCTCCTCCAAAGTCTTATAATACTGATTGAGATAAGAGATGCTGGTGTTTTTGCTGACATGGCTGGCCGGATGCAGCAGCTCCACCTCCACCTGCAGGGGAGAATTGCTGAGCAGGCGCAGCAGCTGAGTCTCGGTCTCCAGCTTGGTGGGCATCAAATTCAAAATAGCGATGCCCAGAGGGCGGATGTCCTGAGCAACGGCCCGGCTGCGGGACATAACAAAGATGTTCTCGTTTTCCAGAACCTCGATCACAGGCAGCTCGGCGTTGACACGAATAGGCATAAGCTCACAGCCTTTCCAGTTGATAATAGGAAGGACGCTTCAGTCCGGCGGGGAAAGAAAGATGAAAAAAGCGCTTGACAAAAGCTGGGAGAAGCGATATAATACCAAACATTGCGGCGCAAAACCGCAATAAAGCTATTATAACACAACCAGCTTTGGTTTGTACAGCATGGGACTTCAAAAGTTTTTCAAAAAACCTGAAAAAACTGCTTGACAAACCGAAAACGGTGTGATATGATAAGCAAGCTCTCAAAAAGAGCCCCCAAGCGCAAGCGAGGGCCGACTGAAAAAAGTCGAAAAAAAGGACTTGACAAATCAAACCGAGTGTGGTAAGATAGTCAGGCTGCTCGAAAGAGCCCCAAGCGCAAGCGCGGGTCGGCTGAAAAAAGTCGAAAA
>CAJUNQ010000021.1 GCA_910587835.1 uncultured Oscillospiraceae bacterium
GCTACCACTAGGCAGTTGAGAGACTACCGGTAGGAGTTTGCCGGTACTTTTGCGAAGCAAAAGGCGACTCCTTCGGAGTCGAGGCAAACTCCGTGACTTGCCCGAAGGGCAATGTCAGAAGCCCACGCCAAACGCCGTGTGCGGTATCTCTACACGGGCCAACCGCCCGCCACAGGCCGCCCCCACATCGCTACGCTACTCCCCCGGATGGTTCCTCCTCCACCGCAGATAGTCCTCCAAAATCACCACAGCCGCCACCGCGTCCACCACAGCCTTGCGCTTTTTGCCCCGGGTGTTGGTCTCGTTCAAATAGCCGTGGGCCGTGACGGTGGTGCCCCGCTCGTCCACAAAAACCGTCTCAAGGCCGGTCAGCGACTGAAGCCTCGCCCCCATTTCCCGGGCAAATGCCGCGCTTTCCCCCTCGGTGCCGTCCATGTTCCGGGGCAGGCCCACAGCCAGACGCTCCGCTTTGGCCCTTTGGGCGGCCTCGGCCACCTGCCGGGCCAGCTTCTCCGGGTCCCGCTGGGCAATCACCCCCAAGGGGCTGGCAAGCAGCTCCCCCTTGTCGCACACCGCCAGGCCTGTTCGGGCATGGCCCAGGTCAACGCCCACAATAATCATACCAGCCTGTCCCCCGCAAAAATCGCGAACCGGGTGGGCGGGCGGCGCATGTCCTCCGGCAGGTGGCTCAGGTCGTTGACCTTCTCCCACCGCAGAGCTCCGTCCTCCGCCGCCAAAGTGCTCACCCCCGTGTTGCCAAAGACCTCGCTGTGCCGGATGCCCTTCAGCTCCCCATAGGCCACCCGGGCGAACAGGTTCCGCAGCACGCCCCCATGGGTTGTGACAACCACCCGCTCCCCCGCATGATCTTGTATGATCCGGTCCAGGGCCCGGTTCGCCCGCTCATACACCTGGGCCATGCTCTCCCCCCCGGGGAATTGGCACAGGTCCGGGCTCTGGTCCCAGTCCCTGGCCACCTGAGGGAACCGCTCCGCCACCTCAGTGAGCAGCAGATTCTCCATATCCCCGCAGTCAAGCTCAATCAGCCCCGGCTCCTCCTTGATTTCCAGCTCCGGGTGGTACTGGGCAATGGCCTCGGCCGTGGCTCTGGCCCGCTTTAAGGGGCTGGTGTAAATGGCGTCAATGGGCTCGTTGCGAAATCGCAGACCCAGTAAAGCCAGCTGCTTTACACCGTCCGGGCTCACCTCCGCGTCAAACCGGCCCTGAAACCGGCGCTGAATGTTCCCCATAGACTGGCAGTGCCGGATCAGATAGAGGGTCGTCACCACGGCCGCACACCTCCTGTCAGCTCAGACACGGATCTGACCCCGTTCTTTACCATAAAGTCCAGCAGCCCGTCCCGAATTTTAACAGGCGCATAGGGGTCGGTAAAAATAGCCGTGCCCACCTGAATGGCCGAGGCTCCTGCCAGCAGCATCTCCACCGCGTCCTCGGGGGCGGCAATGCCGCCCAGGCCCACAATGGGGATTTTCACCTTCTGGGCAGTCTGCCACACCATGCGCAGGGCCACCGGCAGCAGGGCCGGGCCCGAGAGCCCCCCGGTGTTGTTGCGGATGATGGGCCTGCGGGTGTGAATGTCAATGCGCATACCGGTGAGGGTGTTGATGAGGGACACCGCGTCCGCCCCGGCGCTCTCAGCGGCCAGAGCCATCTCGCTAATGTCGGTGACATTGGGGGAGAGCTTCACCATCAGGGGCTTTTTGCACACCCTGCGCACCGCGCGGGTAATGCCCTCCACCCCCTGGGCGGTCACTCCAAACTGTACCCCGCCCTCCTTCACATTGGGGCAGGAGATGTTCAGCTCCACCATGTCCACCGGGGTATCGTTCAGCTTTTCCGCAGTCTGACAGTAGTCCTCTACCGCGCTGCCCGCCAGATTGGCAATGATCCTCGTCCCCTGCTGGCTGAGCCAGGGGAGCTCCTGGGCCACGAAATGCTCTACCCCCGGGTTTTGCAGGCCCACGGCGTTGAGCATCCCTCCCGGGGTCTCAGTGACCCGGGGGGGCGGATTGCCCGGGCGCGGGTGAAGGGTCGTGCCTTTACAGCTAATGCCCCCCAGCTGGCTCAGGGGGTACAGCTCCCCGTACTCCCGGCCAAAGCCAAAGGTGCCCGAGGCCGCGATCACCGGGTTGCGGAAGGCCACCCCCGCCACATTCACCCGCAGGGGCGAGAACAGCTCCTCAACCACCTGGCCCTGGCTGTCCAGCAGCAGGCCCTCGCCGTCGTCAAGGCGGTACACTTTACAGCCCTGCTCCCGCTCATAGGCCTGACAGCGGGCCTCAAATTGCTCATACCGGGTGTGAAACCGGCTGTAATGGGGCAGCACCTGCGCCTGTGTCAGCCCCAGGGCCCCCAGACTGCTCAGGCCCACAGTGTTAAGCTCTGGGCTGTACAGGTCCACAAGCCCCAGGCTGGGGCCCAAAACCAGCGCCCCCGCGCTCCACCCCACCAGCAGGCCCTGGTCCGCTGCCTGGCACAGGGCCTGCCGCCCGCCGTGCTTCTGAATGGAATCCAGCAGATAGTAGGGGTTGCCCCCCATCAGCATCACCGCGTCAAACTGGGCAAGGCCTTGGGCAGGGTGGCGGTCAAGGTCAAAAATCTCCACGGTCAGGCCCAGGGCCTCCAGCTCCTCCCGGCAGCGGGGCACATGGCGGTTCTTCTCCCGGTATTCCGGGTCCGCTGTCACCACCAGAGCGGCCCTGCCCCCCTTGACGCACCGGCCCGCCGCCTCCCGCAGCCAGGGGCTGGTCAGGCCGTTGGAACACAATATAATCATAAAAGCTCCTCCTCTCCCGGCCTCACAGGGCGCTCTCCCCGATCCGGCTCATCTCGATCACCGGCCCGTCCTTGCACACATGGCCAAAGTATTCGGCCCCCTCTCCGTCTACCAGAGCCACCGCGCAGCCCAGGCAGGCTCCCACGCCGCAGGCCATGCGCTGCTCCAGCGAGAGATACCCCGCCGCCCCCCGGCTCTGGGCCAGAGCCCTCGCCGCCCTCAGCATGGGGCCGGGGCCGCAGGCAAACACCACCTCAAAGTCCTCCTCCGCCGCCAGCTCTGTCACCAGACCGTGACGCCCATAGCTGCCGTTGTCTGTGGCAATCAGGGTCTTGGCCCCCGCGGCCTTGAAGTCCTCCTCCAAAATCACGGCCTCCCGGCTGCGGAAGCCCAGCACTGCCACTGCCTGACTGCCCAGGGCCTGGGCCGCCCCCAGCAGAGGGGGCGCGCCAATGCCTCCCCCCATCAGCAGGGTCCTCTTTGTCCTGTCCACGGGAAAGCCATGCCCCAGAGGGGCCAGAATTTCCAGCCGGTCCCCTGCCCGGCGCCGGGCCAGCTCCGCCGTGCCCTGGCCCCGGACCTGAAACACAAACCGCAGCTCTCCCCGGTCCCGGTCTATGGCGCAGATGGAGATGGGCCGGCGCAAGGTGCGGCCCGGCACCAGAATCTGGGCGAACTGGCCGGGCTCCGCCTTTGCCGCCAGGGCGGGGCAGCGCAGGCGGAAGTCAAACACATCCTCGGTCAGCTGCCGGACAGAGGTCAGCTCGCCCGGCAGGGAGTCATATTTTTTTTCGCTCATACTCCACCTCACACCGGCAGGCTGACGCCGCCCAGCCGGGCCATAATCTCGTCCCGCATCCGCAGGGCCTCCCGGCGGGCCGCGCCGGCGTAGTCGGCAGGGTCGCAGCCCTCCTTCTGCCAGGCGCACAAAATGGCCCGGGAGGAGTTGACAATGGCCCCGCAGCCGTGCTTGTCAAAGCCCAGGGCCACTGCCTCGGCCGCGCCCCCCTGGGTCCCGTAGCCCGGCACCAGAAACATGGTGTTGGGCAGAGCGCGGCGCAGCTCCTTCAGCTGCTGGGGATAGGTGGCCCCCACCACGGCCCCCACTCCGCTGTAGCCGTACCGGCCCGGAAGCTTCAGCCCCCACTGCTGGCACATGTTGCCCATGGCCCGGTACAGGGGCTCGTACATGGCGTGCAGCATCTGGTCCTGAAACTCCCCGGAGGAGGGGTTGGAGGTTTTCGCCAGCACAAAAATACCCTTGTCCTTTGCCGCGCACACAGCCAGAAGGGGGTCGACGCCATCGCTGCCCAGGTAGCCGTTCACCGTGAGAGCGTCCGCCCCAAAGGCCTCAAAGCTGGCCCCCTCCACCTGGGTCTCTCCCAGATGGGCGGCGGCGTAGGCCTCCATGGTGGCCCCAATGTCGTTGCGCTTGCCGTCGGTAATCACAAACAGGCCCTTGCTCTTGGCATAGGCAATGGTCTCGGCCAGAGCCCGCATCCCGGCCCAGCCGTACATCTCATAGTAGGCGGCCTGGGGCTTCACAGCGGGCACCACGTCCCAAAGGGCGTCGATGAGGCCCTTGTTAAAGGCCAGCAGGGCGGCGGCCGCGCCCTCCAGGTTTTTGCCGTGGGCCTCAAAGCAGGGAGCCTTCACGTGCTCGGGAATGTAGCTGAGCTTAGGGTCCAGCCCGGCCACAGTGGGGTTTTGCTTTTTCATGATATTTTCCAGCAGGCGGTCCATTGACATGTGACATCTCTCCTTCAATATATATGTATGATTTTCAAAGCAGCATATATGTATGATTTTCAAAGCAGCTGGCAGGCCATTTCAAACCCGCAAACGCCCCCGGCAAGACTGGGCCCAGACAGCGCAAGGCATTCTCCTTGCCAGTCCGTCAGCCTTTTGACTGGCAAAACACCGGACTGTGTCCTCAGCCCCGTCAGCGCAGTTTTTTACGTCTGACCTTATTCCAGGTCTGACACAGAAAGCCCCGCGGCAGGCTTGACTCAACCCAGTCGGCCCCAGCGGGCTTGACCGCTGGCCTACCCAAACACCCTTCTCCCCCGGGAAAAGGTCAGCTTGACCCGCCCGGTGAGCTCCATGCCCTTGAAGGGGGTGTTCCGGCTTTTGCCGTGGAGCCGGGCCGGGTCCACGGTCCATTTCTCCTCTGGGTCGAACACCACCACGTCGGCAGGCGCGCCCACGGCCAGAGTACCGGCGGGGATGCCCAGAATGCGGGCCGGGGCCGCGCTCATTTTCTCTATGACCTGGCTGAGGCTCAGCCGGCCGTCCAAAGCTGTCAACACCGCCGCCAAAGAGGTCTCCATGCCAATGCTCCCGTTGGGGGCGGTGAAAAAGTCCCCCTTCTCCTCCGGGGTGTGGGGCGCGTGGTCTGTAGAAATGGCGTCCAGGGCACCGTCCCTCAGGCCCTCAATCAGCGCCAGCCGGTCGGCCTCGCTGCCCAGGGGCGGGTTCATGCGGTAGTCCGCGTCCATGCTCTCCAGGGCCCGGTCGGTGAGCAGCAGGTAGTGGGGGCAGGTTTCGGCAGTGACCCTGACACCCCGGCGTTTGGCGTCCCGAATCAAGGCCACCGAGCCCGCTGTGCTCACATGACAGATGTGCACCCGGGCCCCAATGCTGGCGGCAGCGGCCAGCTCCCGGGCCACGCCGCAGTCCTCGGCAGCAGGGGGCACCGCCTTAACCCCCAGCTGGCGGGCCGTCTCCCCCTGGTTCATCAGGCCCCCCCGGGCCAGGTCCAGGTCCTCGCAGTGGGCGGCCACCGTCAGGCCCAGCTCCTCCCCGGCCTGCAGGGCTTCCAGCAGACAGCAGGCGTTGGCCACCGGCCTGCCGTCGTCGCTCAGGGCAATGGCTCCCGCCTCCTTTAAGGCGGCAAAGTCCGGGCAGTCCTCCCCCCGCATCCCCCGGGTGGCGCAGGCCGTGGTGTAGACAGTGGCGTCAGCCTGCCGGGCCCGTTCCAGCAGGTCCCTCACCAGACTGGGGTCGTCCATGGGGGGGCTGGTGTTGGGCATGGCCAGCAGGCTGGTGACGCCTCCCGCCGCAGCGGCCCGGCAGGCGGAAAACAGGTCCTCCTTGTGGGTCTGGCCCGGGTCCCGCAGGTGGACATGCATGTCCACCAGGCCCGGAGCAGCCACCCAGCCCCGGCAGTCCTCCACCTGGCAGTCCTTGGGGTCCAGGTCCCCGCCCCGGGCGGCGATGCGCCCATCCTCCAGCAGCAGGTCCCCCACCTCGTCCAGGCCAGAGGCCGGGTCCAGCAGACGGGCTCCTTTCAGCAGTGTTCTCATGGTTACCTCCCTTGTGCGGATATGAAAAAGCACCCCCGCCCCTCACAGAGCGGAGATGCACCCGCGCAAACTTGCGCGACGCAAACTTGCGCGAACAGAAAAAACAGCGGCCCCAGCCGCCGGGAGGAGAAAGACCTGCAAAAAGAAAGCCACGGTCTTCTCAGCACAAAAGCCACCGGCCACGCAAACCCCTCCTCCCGTTTTCTTGATACATACTACCACATCTCTCCGGGTTTTGCAAGTGTTTTCCCCAGAGAAAGCCGAAGGGGCCGACACAGCTTCTACTGAGAACAAGCCGGGCGGGGGGAAGCTGAGGCGGCTTGTTTTCTTCGGTGAAAATTTTATGGGGTGGACAGGAGGGCTCTGTGCTGGCAGAGCGCGCCGGAATCACAGAACGCTGGGGGCAGGGTGTTCATTTTCTTTGAAAATGAACACAGGCGCGGCCTTGGGCCGCTTGTCTGACGACGGTTTGGCCTCCGGCGGCCGAGTTCGCGAAGCGAACTCGTAGGCTCTGCCCTGGACCCGCCAGGCGCCTGACGCACCTGGACCGCGTATTCGCGCTTTTTACTTTCTGCTGTCAGACAGCTTGCGGCCCGCGTCAAGGGGTTTGCGTTCAGAGAAAATGAACACCCCAGCCCCCTAACGCGGCCCCTCTTTGCCCCCATCAAACGCAAAAAGACGGCTCCCCAAAGGAAACCGTCTGCTGTGTTGGCGAACACCTATTTTCCCGGGCCGTCTCCAGCCAAGTATCTTCGGCACGAACGGGCTTAACTTCCGTGTTCGGGATGGGAACGGGTGGACCCCCGCCGTAATCAACACCAACTTGTTTTTGCTCAGTCTCTCGACTGCTTGTATATCATACCACAGCCCGCCGGAAATTGCAAGCCCTTTTTCTCATTTTCAGAAAACAATCTCCAATTTCACAATATATAGCGGTTTATTCCAACCCGTCCCCGTATATATCGCCTCGCCCCCAGGACCACTCACCCGGCAACCGCCCCCAACAGCTCCTCAACGTACCACTTTGTCAGCGACAGCAGCTCTCTGCCGTAGTAGCCGGGGAAAATCACCGGGTCGGTCCAGGCGGGCAGGCCCTCGGCCTCAAACCCCGCCCAACGGGCCAGCCGCACCGCCCGGTACATGTGAAAGCCCTGGGTCACCACCACCACGGGCCCAAAGCCCTGCTCGTCCGCAATCTTTTTGGCATAGGCCAGGTTCTGCCGGGTGTTCCGAGAGCGGTCCTCCATAAAAATCCGCTCCGGCTCAATGCCCATGCCCACCAGGGCGTTCCGGGCGGTGAGGGCCTCGGGGCAGGGCTCGTTGCCCCCCTGTCCGCCGGTGACAATGCACCGGGCCTCCGGGTTCTCCTGCAAATACGCCGCCGCCCGCTCCACCCGGCCGGTGAGGCTCTGCCCCATGCGCTCCGGGCCGTATACCTGGGCCCCCAGCACCACCACGTCCCGGCCGGGGGGCGGGGGCGCGGCCTGATACAGCACAATCAGCCCGGTCAGGTACAGGGCCCACACCAGCCCCAGCCCATACAGGCCAGCCGCCACCCGGGCCAACACCCGGCGCGCTCCGCCCTGGGCCGCGGCCTTTGGGTAGAGCAGCGCCAGGGCCAGCCCAAGGCCGCACACCAGCACCCCAAACACCGAGCCCTCCCCAAAGCCCCCGTGAAGGGCGGGCAGGCAGAACCACAGGGCCCCCGCCGCGCAGAGGCCGGCAAATGTCCATTTTGCAAGCTTTTTTAACATCCCAAGTCCTTTCCTTTCCACAGACTTTTTCTATTATACACCATTGCGGGCCCCGGGTAAACCCTATTTGCCCGGGTAAAACCATTTTGTGACAAAAAGCCCCGCCCAGGCGGTCCAAAGGGGGCAGACCGCGCCCGCCTCGCTCCCTCATACCTACTGAAACCCACAGCCCGCGCCAGCTGTTACGCGTACAAGCTACCCGCTTTGCCAGTCAAAAACAGGCGGAGTTGGACCGAAAAGCGGGCTGTCTGGGCCTGTTTTCCCCCATTTTCAGCACCTTTTTGTACATAAACGCCCATAATTATTTTTGTGGGACAGGCGCGCCCCCCACACCTGGGGAGTACCCAAAACAACAGCGTTCACCAAAGCTCCCTCCCCCTTTTCAACGGCGGCAGCGTTTCCAGGCTCCCAGCAGGGAGGCGTTCCATTGCCGGCTCTTTCTTGGGACGCCTCCTGCCCCCAGGTCTTGCATTCCCTGGGCCAGTAGGGTATAATAGGGTAAAAACCCAAAAGGATGTCTAACATGGAACACATTGTCGAATCCCTTGTCCGCCTTTTCAGCCAGACCATTCCCGCCGAGCTCACGGTCTTCCTCCTCTCCCTCATGCCGGTCATCGAGCTGCGGGGGGGCATTCTCGCGGCCAAGCTGCTGGACCTGCAAATGCTCCCCGCCTTCCTCATCTGCCTGGTGGGCACCCTGCTGCCCACCCCCTTTATTCTCCTGTTCATCAACAAAATTTTTGACTGGATGCGCAACACCCGCTTTGTCAAGCTGGTGGACCGGATGGAGGCCAAGGGCCGCAGCAAATTCGACAAAATCAACAAGTACAAGACCATCGGCCTGCTGATATTTGTGGCAATCCCCCTGCCCGGCACCGGGGCCTGGACCGGCTCGCTGGCAGCGGCCTTGATGAAGATGGACTTTAAATCCGCCATGCTCTCGGTGGCCCTGGGCACGCTGACCGCGGACGTGATCATGTGCATTGTCTCCTACGGCCTGCTGGGGCTGGTGCTGTAATGGGGGAGCTCTTTGACCTGGCGGTGGCCGGGGCCGGGGCCTCGGGGCTGATGGCGGCCATCACCGCCGCCCAGGCCGGGGCCCGGGCGCTGGTGCTGGAGGCCGGAGAAAAGCCCTGCCGCAAGCTGCTGGCCACGGGCAACGGCCGCTGCAACCTTACCAACGAGAACATCTCCCCTGCCCATTACCACGGCGACAGAGGGGAGCTGGCCGGTTTTTTGGCGGACTGGCCCGGCTCCCGGGTGCGGTCTTTGTTTGACAGCCTGGGCCTGCTCACCCGGGCGGACCCGGAGGGCCGGGTATACCCCTACAGTCTTCAGGCTGCGGCCGTGGCGGGGGTCCTCCGGTCCGCCTGCGCTCAGGCCGGGGTAACCATCCGCTGCGGCTTTCCCGTGGCCGGGGCGGCGAAGAGCGGGGGGGTTTTCCGCCTCAGCGGCCCTGGGGGACAGGCTCGGGCCAGGGCCTGCGTGCTGGCCTGCGGCGGCGCGGCCTCTCCCCAGCTGTCCGGGGGCTCGGGCTATGACCTGGCCCGGCAGCTGGGCCACAGGGTCACCCCCCTTGCCCCGGCCCTGGTGGGACTGAGGGCTCCGGCCAAGCTCACCCGCCCCCTGAAGGGGATGCGCTGCAAGGCCCGGGCCTCCCTGTTTGCCGGGGAACGCCCCCTCTACACGGAAAACGGCGAGGTCATCTTTGGGGACGGCTCCGTGTCCGGCATCTGCGTCATGAACGCCTCCGCCCGGCTGACCGGCCCCGGCCCCTTCCGCCTGACCCTGGACCTGGCCCCGGACCTGCCCACCTCCCGGCTCAAGGAGCACCTGAAGGCCCAGCGCCGTCTCTACCCCCAGGCCCCGGCCGGGGAGCTGTTCGCCGGGGCGCTGAACCTGCGGGTGGGCCAGGAGCTGGCAAAGAGCCTGGGCCTCACCAAAGCCCGAACCCTGGGCAGCCTGGCCCCCCGGGAGCTGGACCGGGCCGCGGAGGCTGTCAAGGCTTTTCCCTTGCCGGTGTCCGGCCCCTTGGGCTGGGAGCACGCCCAGTGCACCGCCGGAGGGGTGCCCCTGTGCCAGGTGGACGGGGGGACGATGGAGTCCAGGAAAGTGCCGGGGCTTTACATCACCGGCGAGCTGCTGAACGTCCACGGCGACTGCGGCGGCTACAACCTGCACCTGGCCTGGTCCACCGGAGCTGCGGCAGGAACCTCCGCCGCAAAAAGCCTGGGCAAGCGCTGAGAGGAGAACCCTGTCATGCTGACATTTCGCGGGCTCTCTCTGACTGGCTGTCTCCCGCAAAGAGAGCGTTGCCCGGCGGCGGCAGGCCCCAGTCAACCGCCCGGGAGACGGGGCGGGCCGCTCTGTCCCACGAATACGGAGAGGAGGCCCCTGTCATGCTGACATTTTGCGGGCTCCCTCTGACTGGGTGCCTCCCACAAAGAGAGCGTTGCCCGACGGCGGCAGGCCCCAGTCAAACCCCCGGAAGACGGGGCGGCGGGCCGCTCTGTCCCACGAATGCGGAGAGGAGGCCCCTGTCATGCTGACATTTCACGGGCTCTCTCTGACTGGGTGCCTCCCACAAAGAGTGCTTTGCCCGGCGGCGGGCCCCAGTCAACCGCCCGGAAGACGGGGCGGCGGGCCGCTCTGTCCCAAGAATACGGAGAGGAGGCCCCTGTCATGCTGACATTTCGCGGGCTCTCTCTGACTGGGTGTCTCCCACAAGGAGAGCGTTGCCCCGCGGCGGCAGGCTACAGTCAAACACACAGGAGACGGGGCGGCGGGCCGCTCTGTCCCACGAATACGGAGAGGAGGCCCCTGTCATGCTGACATTTTGCGGGCTCCCTCTGACTGGCTGTCTCCCGCAAAGAGAGCGTTGCCCGACGGCGGCAGGCCCCAGTCAAACGCCCGGGAGACGGGGCGGGCCGCTCTGTCCCACAAATGCTGAGAGGAGGCTTTTGTCATGCTAAAAATCAGCGGGCTGCGCCTGCCTTTGGGGTTCACCCAGGAGGACCTGCGGCGGGCGGCGGCGAAAAAGCTGCGGGTGCCCCCCCAGGCCCTTCAGGACCTGCGGCTGGCGAAGAAGTCGGTGGACGCCAGAAAGAAGGGGGACGTGCACTTTGTGTGCGCGGCGCTGGCCTCTGTCAGCGGAGAGAGCCGCCTGCTGGCCCGGCTGCGGGACAGCTCTGTGCAGCCGGAAAAGCCCTACCGCTACCAGCCCCCTCAGGCTCCGCCCCCGGAGCTGCCCCCGGTGGTGGTGGGCTTTGGGCCGGCGGGCATGTTCGCGGGGCTGATTCTGGCCCAGTGCGGCCAACGCCCTATTATAATAGAAAGAGGACTGCCTGTGGAGCAGCGTCAGGCCGCGGTGCAGGCCTTTTGGGCCGGGGGGCGGCTGGACCCGGAGTGTAATGTGCAGTTCGGCGAGGGCGGGGCCGGGGCCTTCTCCGACGGCAAGCTCACCACCGGCACGGCTGACGGCCGCATCCGCAAGGTGCTGGAGGAGCTGGCCGCTGCGGGCGCGCCCCCGGAGATCCTCACCGACGCCAAGCCCCACATTGGCACCGACCGGCTCCCTGGGGTGGTGCGGGCCATTCGGGAGCAAATTCTGGCTCTGGGCGGGCAGGTCCGCTTTTCCACCCGTCTCACCGGGCTGCGCTCCGCAGGCGGGGCGGTGACCGGGGCGGAGGCTGCGGGCCCCGGCGGGCGGGAGGTCATCCCCTGCCGCCGGGTGGTTCTGGCCGTGGGCCACAGCGCCCGGGATGTGTTCTCTCTGCTGGACAGCCTGGGCCTGCCCCTGGAAGCCAAGTCCTTTTCTGTGGGCGTGCGCATCGAGCACCCGGCGGAGCTCATCGACCGGGCCCAGTACGGAGACTTCGCCGGACACCCGGCCCTGGGGGCTGCCGACTACAAGCTGAACTGCCGCCTGCCCAGCGGGCGGGGGGTGTACACCTTTTGCATGTGCCCGGGGGGCACGGTCACCGGCGCGGCCTCTGAGCCTGGGGGCGTGGTCACCAACGGCATGAGCCCCTGGGCCCGGGACGGGGCAAACAGCAACGCAGCTCTGCTGGTGGGCGTCGCGCCCCAGGACTTTGGCGGCGGCCCCCCCAGGGGCGGACCCCTGGGAGGCATTGCCTTTCAGCGGGAGATCGAGGCGGCGGCGTTCCGGCTGGGGGGCGGGGGCTTTCTGGCTCCGGCCCAGCGGGTGGCCGACTTTTTGGAGAACCGCCCCACCCGGGGCTTTCCCGGAACAAAGCCCAGCTACCAGCCCGGGGTGGCCCCGGGGGAGATCGCCCCCTGCCTGCCCGGCTTTGTGGCAGACGCCCTGCGCCAGGCCCTGCCCCTGCTGGGCCGGCAGCTGAAGGGCTTTGACGCCGGCGATGGGGTGCTCACCGCGCCGGAGACCCGAAGCTCCTCCCCGGTGCGGGTGCTGCGGGACGAGACATTTCAGTCTCCCACCCTGAGGGGCCTCTACCCCTGCGGCGAGGGCGCGGGCTATGCCGGGGGCATTGTCTCAGCCGCAGTAGACGGCGTTCGGGTGGCGGAGGCTGTTGTGAGCGGACAATAAAAGAAGGAGCGGCCACGGGGCTGCTCCTCCTTTTTTATTGGCTGTCCATAAACGCCTTGAGCCGTTCCATCACCGCTACCTCCCGCCGAATCCAGGGGTGGGTACCGTCGGCCCGGGCCTGGTTGGCGCGCAGAGCCTGGGCCAGCTCCACCCATACCGGCGTAAAATGCTCCGCCGCCTCATAGCTGTCCAGGCGCAGAGCCTCCTGCTCCTGCCCCACCTGGCAGAAAAAGTAGTAGGAGTCCATCTCTAAAATGTCGGCGGTCATGCCCTTGCGGCGTTCGTGGGCCAGGGCCCAGAGCCGGGGCTCGCCCAGCAGCCGGCAGCCGGTCTCCTCCCGCATTTCCCGGGCCAGAGCCCCCTCCCGGGTCTCCCCCGGCTCCGCCCCGCCCCCGGGAAACTTGTAGTCCCCCCCGTCCGTGTGGATGAGCAGCAGCCGCCCCTCCCGGAACACAATGCCCCGAGCCGCCGTCCGCCGGTAGACGCTGCCGTCCCGAGGCAGGCCGTCCTGGTTCAGCGCCAATTCAAACATCGATACCCCCCTTGATATAGTATACCAACCTCGCACAGTCACAACATGCTGGGCTTAGCGCCCCCTCAGCTGCTCATGAATCGCCCTTGCCGCCGTCTTGCCCGCGCCCATGGCCAGAATCACCGTGGCCGCGCCGGTGACCGCGTCGCCCCCTGCGTAGACGTTGGGGCGGCTGGTGAGCCCGGTCTCCTCGTTGACGATGACGCCCCCCCACCTGTGGGTGTCCAGCCCCTGGGTGGTGGACTTGATCAGGGGGTTGGGGCTGGTGCCAATAGCCATAATCACGCAGTCCACGTCCAGCACAAATTCTGAGCCGGGCTTCTCCACCGGCCTCCTGCGGCCGCTGGCGTCCGGCTCGCCCAGCTCCATCTCCAGGCACTCCATGCCCCGCACCCCGCCGTTCTCGTCCCCCAGAATGCGGGTGGGGTTGTTCAGCAGCTTGAAGACAATGCCCTCCTCTTTGGCGTGCTCCACCTCCTCGGCCCGGGCGGGCAGCTCCTTCTCCGAGCGGCGGTAGACAATGTAAACCTCCTCGGCCCCCAGGCGTTTGGCGCACCGGGCGGCGTCCATGGCCACGTTGCCGCCGCCCACCACGGCCACCCGCCTGGCCTGCTGCACAGGGGTGTCCGACCCAGGCAGATAGGCCTTCATCAGGTTGACACGGGTGAGGAATTCGTTGGCGGAGTACACTCCCTTGAGGTTCTCGCCGGGGATATTCATAAATCTGGGGAGCCCCGCCCCCGAGCCGATGAACACCGCCTCAAAGCCCTGCTCCAGCAGCTCGTCGATGGACAGGGCCCGGCCAATGACCATGTTGGTCTCAATCCGCACCCCCATTGCCTTCAGGCCGTCAATCTCCTTTTGCACAATGGCCTTGGGCAGGCGGAACTCGGGGATGCCGTAAACCAGCACGCCCCCGGCCATGTGCAGGGCCTCGAACACCGTCACCTCATAGCCCAGCCGGGCCAAATCTCCGGCGCAGGTGAGGCCCGAGGGGCCCGAGCCGATGACGGCCACCTTGTGCCCGTTGGGAGCGGGCTTCTCCGGGGCCCCGGCGGAGTGTTCGTTGTGCCAGTCCGCGGCAAAACGCTCCAAGCGGCCAATGGCCACCGGCTCCCCCTTCTTCCCCCGAACGCAGTATTTCTCGCACTGGCTCTCCTGGGGGCAGACCCGGCCGCACACCGCAGGCAGGGCGCTGGTCTGGGCAATCACCTGGTAGGCCCCTTCAAAGTCCCCCCCGGCCATTTTTTCAATGAACGCGGGGATGTGGATATTCACCGGACAGCCGGACACGCAGGGCTTGTTTTTGCAAGAAAGACACCGCTGGGCTTCATCCACAGCCTGCTCCGCTGTGTAGCCCAAGGCCACCTCCTTGAAGTTTTTGCTGCGCTCCTCCGGCTTCTGAGAGGGCATCTCGTTTTTCTTCAGCGACAGATTAGCCATTCTCCTCTACCCCCTTGAACAAATTACAGGCCTGGCTGTGGGCGCGGCGTTCAAAGTCCCGGTACATGGCGCTGCGGGCCATGGCCTCGTCAAAGTCCACCTCGTGGCCGTCAAAGTCCGGGCCGTCCACACAGGCAAACCTGGTCACCCGTTGGCCGTTTTGAATGAGGCTCAGCCGGCACCCGCCGCACATGCCTGTGCCGTCAATCATAATGGGGTTCATGCTGACTGTGGTGGGAACCCCCAGCTCCTTGGTGAGCTGGCAGACAAACTTCATCATCATCAGGGGGCCAATGGCAATCACCCGGTCATACTGCTCTCCGCTCTCAATCAGCTCCCGCAGGGCGTCGGTCACCAGACCCTTGCTCCCCCAGGACCCGTCGTCGCTCATTCTGCATAATTTGGTGCTGACGGCTGCAAATTCCTCCTCCAAAATCACCAGCTCCCGGCTGCGGAAGCCCACAATGGAATGGACCTGACAGCCCTGCTGGTACAGCTGCTTTGCCACCGGGTAGGCAATGGCGCAGCCCACGCCGCCCCCCACCACGGCCACCTTGCTCAGGCCGCCGGTGTGGGTGGGCTCTCCCAGGGGGCCCACAAAGTCCTGGATGAACTCCCCCTCCCGCTTATGGTTCAGCTTTTCGGTGGTGGCCCCCACCACCTGAAAAATAATGCTGACGCTGCCCGCCTGCCGGTCAAAGTCCGCCACGGTCAGGGGGATGCGCTCGCCGTTTTCGTCTACCCGCAGAATGATGAACTGACCGGGCCGGGCCTTTTTCGCCACAGCGGGGGCCAAGATCTCCATGCGGGTGACCGTAGGGTTCAGCTCCTGCTTTTTGAGTATCTTATACAATGTTATCCCTGCTCTCATCGAGTTTTTTGACATAAATATGCTTTGCAGCTTCACTGGGCCTATTATACCACTTTTTTTGCCAGATTGCAAGCGCACCGCCATGTCGTTGCATAAAACAGAGAAAAACGCCCCTTTTCCCCTGGCTTCTCAGAAAATTTGACCCAACGCCCCGCCTGCCGGTTCAAAACAAACAGGCCCTCCCAACAGGGAGAGCCTGGGCGGTATCAGCCGGTGAGCAGGGGCCGTCTACGGGGAATGCCGCCCCTGCCCTCGTTGCGTTTGTTGACATAAAAAGGCTCTGCGTCTTCACCGGGCCTATGATACCAATTTTTTGCCAGATTGCAAGCGCACCGCCATGTCGTTGCATAAAACAGACAAAAACGCCCCTTCTCCCCCAGGCTTCTCAGCAAATTTGACCCAACGCCCCGCCTGCCGGTTCAAAACAAACAGGCCCTCCCAACAGGGAGAGCCTGGGCGGTGCCAGCCGGTCAGCAGGGGCCGTCTACGGGGAATGCCGCCCCTGCCCTCGTCGCGTTTGTTGACATAAAAAGGCTCTGCGTCTTCACCGGGCCTATGATACCAATTTTTTGCCAGATTGCAAGCGCACCGCCATGTCGTTGCATAAAACAGACAAAAACGCCCCTTCTCCCC
>CAJUNQ010000022.1 GCA_910587835.1 uncultured Oscillospiraceae bacterium
CGCTGCATATTTTCTGAATCCATAAAGCACCTCCAAAATCGTGTTACGCCAACTTGTGACCCCTAGATTTTTCCTTGTATTCAGCCACTTTTTGAATCCGCAACCCCTAACTTTACACCAAACTCCTATTTGCAACCCCTAGCGTGACCCTATCTCACTATGCTATACAACTCCCGAAAAAGCCCGTAGTTTCTAGCCCTCCCACCCGGCTCTGCCGGACGGCGTGAACTGCAAAGGCGCCGCTTTGGCGCCTTGCTTTCTCCTGCTTGTTTTTCGACCAGCATTTTTGAGCCCTCTCTGGCTGGATTATCTTGCGTTTCAGTGCATATCTTTGCAGCAAGTTTGCACCGTTGCTCGCGGAGAATTTGCGCCACTGCTGGAGGCAAGACCGGCACCCCTCACAAATCGCCACAAATGTCCTCACACCGCGTTTGCCGCTATTTGCCGTGTCCTACCTCGACCCCGGCCAAAACCGTCCGACACGGCCCTCACAGGGGCTAATATGGTGCTTCTTTCCTTTTCGTTAGACAATATCGGAGTGGATCAAAAATAACGGATTATTCAAAACATGCAGGCTGAAAGCAATTTGGAGTTTGCATAAATTAGGAATCCAGCTTTCCCAAGTATAGCACATAATGCAGAAATAAAGATAGAGGGAAAAATATAGGAAAGTCTCCACTGTTCTGGCGGAGACTTTCCTCCCTCTACATATCTCACTCAGCTTGAGAACTCACTGCGCCATCGGAACTCTCTTTTGTGATGTCATCTTCTATTTCCGGGCGGACAATCCTCGGGTCATTACTGCGGGGCTGGTTCCATTCCAGGTTCTGCTCCAACACGACTTCGCCTGTGGCCGGGTCGACAACCTTTACCAAAGCGGGAACAGCCGGGTCAAGGCCCTGTATCTGGTCAAAACTGATACTGTACTGGTTCAAGGGGATATCTTCCAGCCGTTCCACTGTCCAACTGCCGTCACTTTGCGGTACATATTCCATATAGTACGGTTCTGGGCTCCAGTGGAGCCCATCATTTTGGGTCGTGGCGCTGCCCACCCATTGGCCGTCCTGCCAAAGCTCAACAGTCAGCTCCTGATAGGCAGAGCTGGTCAGCAGCCAAAGGCAATTTTTTTCCTCGCCGTATTCAAAGCCGGACACCAACAGGCCATCGGTCAGGCTCTCGACATTTTCAGCGCCGCAGACATAGCTGGCATAGGGCGGCTCCTTGATATCCTCAGGCGTACCGGCTTCCACTGCGCCCTTCTGGAAATCCAGAACGAACACTGCTATATATTCATCGGTATCATTCTTATCCAGCAGGCCCAGCACTACCTTACGGTCCTCGTCCGACTGCAGGCCGCCCATGAACCAGGTTTGACGCTCACCACCATCGGCCAATTCTGCAGTCTTACCGGCGCCTGCCGCACCAAGGCTCCTGCCGTCGTCGAAACGGATAACACGGAGAGGGTTGTTGTACCGGCCGGACACCTCAAAGGTAAAGGTTGAACCTGCGGGGCTCGCCTCTGCGGACAAGAATGTGATGCCGTTTATCTCCAGCGGCCCATGAATATTTTGCACGATAGCTTCGTTTTTCTTCACTGTAAAACTGAGCTGGAAGGGGGTGCTATTCACTAAGCGGGTCAGGCCGGTTGCCCCATCCTCAATGCCCTGGCTGCAAAGGGTGACCTCCAGGTAGTCCAAATTCTGGTACTTTTCCGGCACCCGGAAACCCCGTTGGGAGATATACCTTCCGTCTTCTACCTTCTGCCACCAGTCGTTGGCGGTTGTCTCGGCAAAGCCATCCGCCGATGCAGAGCCGCCGGTTTCCTCGTCCCACTGCACCTGGGAGTCGCCATTCAAAAGAACATTATAATATTTGCCCCAATTATTGCTGTAGACGGTATCTGAGCAGCCGTTCACTTCCATGATAAGTCCCGCATATACGAACACGCCGTCATAGTATACCTGATCTACGCTAACAGTGACCGGGCTCTGCCCCAGGCCACCGGCAGGGACTTGGACGATGTTCTCCCCGGCAGACATGGCATAATCGTTCAAGCTGTTCTGAGCGTCTCTCATGTTATCGGAGACAGCGCCCCGGTTGAAGGTTTCAAATACCCTGCCGATAAAGGGCAGACTTTCGGCAAAGGCGGGGAAGAGGGTGTTGGTGCCGATAAGCAAGACCATGACAGATGCCACGGCGCTAAGAGAGATGGCAAGCCTCCGGAGGCCAGTGTGCTTTTTCTTTCGGTATGGTGGAACTTGCTCCAGCTCAGCCCAGCTGGTTTCCCTCATCAGCTCCAATGTTTTTGCCAGCAGTTCAGGGCTGGGCGAATTGGCGTTTAATATTCTCTGAGCAGAGTTTTCTATATTCATACTGTTCTCCTCTCTATTGCAGTCGTTTTTCCAGAGCCGCTCTTGCCCGGCTCAGCCGGATACGCACCGCGTTGGGTGAGCATCCAAGCACTTTAGCAGTTTCTCCGGTGGAAAGCCCGCCAAAGTAGACGAGCTCCAAGACCTCCCTATGCTTTTTCGGCAGGTTTCCAAGCTCCAGCAGCAGCTCTTTATCCTCACTGGCTGAAAACTCTATTCCCTCGGCTGCATCCATGGGGAAGGTCTCGTGACGTTTTTTGGTACGCCACAGCATCTTGCAACAGTATACCGTTGCCCGGGAAAACCATACCCGGCCCTGCCGCTCATCCTCAAATACAGGGCGTTTGCGTACATAGCTCAAGAAGACCTCCTGGAAAACATCCTCAGCATCCTCCCTGGTACCGGTTTTCGCCAGAGCAATGGCGTACACTGTGCGGGAATACACAGTTACCACTTCTTCCATTGTAAGGGGGGCGGCATGGGGTTCGTGCCGTTGGTCGTTCAGCTCTCTCCCAGCCGTCTGATTTATGTCCATATGGGATTCTCCTTTCTTTATGAGATAAAGAAATCCTCCGCGCGGTTCACTAATAATACTGCCGTAGAGGGACAGAATGTTTCAGCTTTTTTAGTCGGACGTGTTTTCCTGTTTTATTATACCCTTATACTCTGAAAAATCAAAAAGGAGAAGAAATGCTTTTCTTTGCTTAGCGGCGCAAATTTTGAGCGTATCTGTCGGAGTTGGCTTGTGGGTTTGCCTACGACGTTTTCTGGCTGACCCACACCCCGACCCACACGCGGAAAAACTGTGTGGAAACAGCGAAGCGGATATGGCGAGAAACTGTCTATATGTGTGCCAGAAATGGCAAAAATTGCCGGGAATTGCTCAATGTACGTTCCCCACACTGTTTGTAATCAGCAGGTCAGGGGTTCGAGTCCGTTCACCAGCTCCAAACTGGGCGGTCCGGCCCGAGGATGAGGCCGGACAAGCCTTGTATAAAATTTCATAATTTATGGGGGAGTTCCCGAGTGGCCAAAGGGGGCAGACTGTAAATCTGTTGTCGACGACTTCAGTGGTTCGAATCCACTCTCCCCCACCATTGACAAAGCCTTGCATGGAATGCGCGGGACTTTTGTTGTGTTTGCACAAATCTCCTTGACTGCTAACTTCATTCGGGTTCTGCATATAAAAACGGATATTGCGGATATATTTCCGGCTTGCTTTTTGTGCTGGCTCTGCCTGTGGTTGCCCGCTTTTTGTCCTGACCCACACCGTGACCCACACGCGGAAATAAACGGAAACGGCTGGATACTTCCGGGTAGGAAGTTCCAGCCGTTTTTCTCGTTTGACCCACACTCACATGACCTTGTCCATGAAATTTCCCATCTTCTCGGCGGCCTGCTCCTGCTTTTGGCGGGTGGCATGGGTGTACGTTCGGAGGGTGAATCCGGCGTCGTAATGTCCCAGCATACTGCTGACGGTTTTTACGTCTACGCCATTTTGTAGTGCGGCGGTCGCGAATGTGTGACGTAAGGCGTGAAAATTTATATAACTCAATCCTGCTGACTTTAATATTCGCTTGTGGAGCGTTACGATGGAGTCCGGGTAGTAACACAAGTCTTCCCTCTGCAGTTAGGCATTCTATCAGTCTTCCCTGAAGTCTTTCATCCTGAAACCACACCATACTTGCTCTCAGTCTGTCTCTCTCCTTTC
>CAJUNQ010000023.1 GCA_910587835.1 uncultured Oscillospiraceae bacterium
GAATGACGAATTTTTACCCAGAAGGGGTTCATTTCAAGGAAAAAACCGCAAGGCAATCTTCCGATTGGCGAGGATTTTTGACGCAGAAAGGGGCCCCTTCTGGGTAAAAAGACGGCGTTTCCGATTTTTCAAACAAGCCCTGAACTATGGGCAGTTGAACGAGAGCCGTGCTGCCCAAAGGAGCTTGAGACGTGTGATTGTAGACCGTCCAGGCTCCTGCCCTCCTCAGCACCTGGTGTGTACGGTTTGAGGACTATGGCTCCAGAGTCGGTTGCTGGGGCCAGAGTAATTATTTTTTGATTAAAGAGGTGAGTTTGATGAAAAGAAAGCAACTAATTGCGTTCTTGCTTTTATTCCTACTCTTAATTAGCATCACAGCTTGTGAAAGGAAAGGCGATGGCACGAGTTCCGTCAGTCCCACTGGTGAGGAATCCACACAGGATCATACCGATGCCTTACGGATACTGGTTGATTTTGGAATCGCGAAAACGTCAGTTGCCTACCCAAACGATCGGGATAAAACTCTGGAAGCTTTCAAAAAAGCCATTGAAGAAGCGGGCGGCCCAAGGAATATTGTTTTTGAGAACATATATTATGATTATTCCCGGGAAAATAAGCTTGAGAATCAAACCCTGAGAGACAATGATTTAACAAGGAGCCGAACAGAAATAATGGCGGGAAAGGGTCCTGACGTGTTTATTGCTGCCTGCTACAACGGCGAAGAGCCTCCGCTGTTCAAGTATCCAGATCAGGTTATGGAGCGCCGGACCTTCTTACCCTTGGATGACTATATCAAGAAAGCCCAGTTCCTTGAATGGGATAAGCTCACACCCGCTGTAATGGATGCAGGCAAAACAGAAGAAGGCCAGCAGCTGCTTCCTCTGACCTATTCCATGCCTCTGACCGTTTTTCGTAAATCTGACTTTGAGCATACCCCCTCGAAATCGCTTACCTTTTTCGACAATGCGGCAAGCTCTGACCCTGTCTCGCTGTTATCCTCACAGGTGCATACTGAAAGCGGGAGCTTCACTCTGGACATAGACCGCCTGTCGGCTGTGTTTCTCACCCTGGCGGATTATGAGGCGGAGGAGCTGGATTTTACCGAAGACGATTTAATAGGAGTTATGGAAGCCCTGGGGGCTTTGGAGGACAAAAACGCAAAAGGGGAATTTGAGGGCGTACCTGACCATTATTATCAGAATCTGGCCGTTGGGTTTAACAGCTATCCAGACGTAAAAATGTTTGAAGATATGTATGCGGGGATTAGAGAAAAGGAGAGTATAAGCCTTTTTCCCATTTATACCACACAGGGCGGCTATTGTGCGGAGATCACGTCCTTTGCGGCAATCAACAGGAACACAAAGCGTGCCGATGACGCATTCTTTATTTTGGACTATCTTCTGAGCCTTGAGTGCCAGCGTTCTCCCATTTATGTTAACCTGACCACAGAGCAGGCGATTCCCACCCATGAGGATGCAATGCAAAAGCGTACTAGCGTAACCACGGGCGGCAGCAGCGGCCATGGGGGATGGGCGGAGTGGTATCTCAAAAGAGACGCCTTTGAAGAATTATGTACTCTTCGGGATAACATTTCCCATGCGCGTTTCCGTACAGACCTGGATGGAAAGCTTGTCAGCTTGCTGGGTAAAAGCAGATTACTGGCAGGAAATAAGGAGGCTCTGAAAAAGGAAGTACACAACGCGTATATTGAGATGCAGATGATGCTGGCGGAAAGCTGACATAGAGGAGAAATGACCTAAGCAAAAAAGCAAGTCTATCCTGCTGGGCTGGCTTTTCATAGATTTGCTCTTAATCGGCAGCCTGCGGTTCTACGCCATCCCCTTCATCCTTCCATTAGAAAGGGGATTCGCGGATCAACCAAACGGCTGCAATATTATAGATACTGGAATACCGGCAGACCATTCTGTCGATATTTTTGCTGTTTTTTGAAAAGAGATTTGAAATCATGGAACTTTCCTGCTATACTGAAGACAGTGAAACGAGAGCCGTGCTGCAGACCGGCTTTCGCCAGCCAGAGTTGGCCGACTTGATGCTCTTAAGGGGATTAAGACGTGTTTATGCAGAGCAGTTTCTTCTCCTGCCCGACCTGCACGGTCTGTGTGTGCGGGATTGAAACCCAAGTAAGAGAAATATACTGCCGTGACATTAGGAAAGGAGGCTTTTCTTTATGAAAGCTATGAAGAATACCACAAGACTAATTGTAATTCTATGTTTCATTTGTTTTACGATTAGCGGATGTGATAAACCTGTCGATAGTCTGGTAAGCGTTGAAAATTCTACAGGTAATTCGCTGCCTTTCTTGAATGTCTGCGTGGACGTTCCCAGCAGTCGGGGCAGCTCATGGGAAAACTTTCTTTCCACAATTCGAGGAAATGGCAAGGATTTCATTGTCATAACAGAGACGATACCGGCACAAGGCTCTGAGAGGGACGCATCGCTGACCCATCTCAGAACGGAAATCATGGCGGGCAAGGGGCCGGATGTCCTTATCTGTGACTGTATTGACCCATATTTTATAGGCACTGGCAAGGAGAGCCAAGCTCTGTTTCCTTTCCCTGAAAACGCAATGGATAGCCGGATTTTTCTGCCTTTGGACGAGTATATCGCTGATTCAGATTCTTTGGAGTGGGATAACCAGCTCCCCAATATAATGGCTGCCGGGAAAAATGAGGAAGGCCAGCAGCTTCTGCCCTTTTCATACAGTTTTACTGTTGCAGCCTTTGACCGGGAACAGTATAATCTTTCTGAAGACCTTCCAATGACCTGGAATGAAATGCTTGAATCAACAGACCCATTAGTGCAGTACGCCGCAGGTATTATAAGCTTTCCCGGCGCTATGGGCAAAGTCGCCGATTACGAAGCCGAGGAACCCGCCTTTTCGGAAAGCGATCTCCTTACCTGTGCGGAACAAATATGGGGGCAGAAAGAGAAGCAGAGTAACGGGCAGCTTTCAGAATTGATGAACTACGATGCGGAGAGCGGTTTTATGACCCGAAGGATGGTGTAGAGTACATTAACTTTTCATCATATGAATTGGCCCACGTTTCAGGTCATGTAAACTTGGGCGCTTCGGACAAGGAATATCATATGGTACTTATCTACAATACTTCCGGTGGCGTAACTGCTAAAATTATAGCCTTTACAGCTATAAATCGTAAAACAAATATGCCAGACGAAGCCTTCAAGGTCATCGAAACTCTGTTTAGCAGGTCAATTCAGCAGAATTCCGCCTTATATAATTCGCTTTCCGGTATCCCGCCCCATGTTGATGTTGGCTCAAGCGATGCCAAATTCAACGGATGGTCGATAAATGAGTGGAACAGCGAGCAGTTCAAGTTCATCCGCGACCAGATAAATGTTGTACAGTTTTATACCCCTCTTGATGTCCAGTTAGAAACCATTATACCGGCACGTTATAATTCAGAGCAGTCTTTGGAAAAAATCGTCCATGATATCTACGCAACTATGAGAATGATGCTGGCTGAGAGCTAATAATAGGATACCACATATAAAAAACACACAAATCCTTACAAAACAGGCTGAATATCAAGCACTTCCCCAGTGCTTGATATGAATTCAGGAACAAACCCCTTTGGCTGTAAGCTCAATATGAAAGTCACACTCCGCCTCCAACGGAAAAGCGTGAAAGTATGACTCCTCCAGAGGAATCCACCTGGACTTGAAAGCCTCTAGTTTCTCAGGGCCGCTCCGGGCTTCAATGCGCCGGAGCTGTTCTTCCGGCTCCACGTCCAGGAAAACGCGCGCGTCATAATAATCCCAAAGGGCTGGGTGGCAGCTATAAGAGCCCTCGATAATCGTAATGGGTGACGGCTCCAGATGCACCGGCTCCAGCATGGCAGGACGGTGGGCGTCATAGGGCCGGTACACCACCGGGCGGTTCTCCTTCAGAGGTACCAGGACTTCCTCCAGCACCCGCTCCCGGTCCACATTTCCGCCCGGTTCTGCAAAGCGCTCTGGCGTCCTCTGCTGGGGCCGGAGAAAGAAATCGTCCATATGCACCACCGCTGCGCCTAATTTATCTTGAAGCACCTTTGCAAGAGTAGTCTTTCCCGAACCGCACCTGCCGTCGATTGCCAATCGTACAGGCTGTTTTGAAAGCGTCTGCATGAAATCCAGCAGCATTTCGGCGGCGGTGTATACGTCAGTTTTCCGCTTTCTCATTCTGTATTCCCCGCTTTTTCTGGAAAGGCACCAGCCCGGTGCGCCCCAAAGCCAGCATGATCACTGGGATCAGGATAAGCTGGGCGATTATACCAGGGACGGCATTGATAAATGCCCCGGCCAGGAACATCTGTACCGAAAAACCGCTGCCAAAGATGCCCAGCTGGATGGTCTGCACGACGCCCCAGACTACGCGCCCGGCAAGCATGGCAATCAGCAAGCTGCGGTACAGGGCCAGCATACACTTCCACTTGGAGAGGGAGTAGAGCAGCCCTGCCACCAGGCCGTAGGTCATCAGCTCAAAGGCCATGCCGGTTGCGGCAGGGAAGAACACCGGCATACCGAATATGGCCGACCGAAGCAGGGGCAGCGCAAAGCCCACCACTGCCCCGCTCTGCCAGCCGCACACGAACCCGCACAGCAGCACAGGGATGTGCATGGGCAGGAGCATTTGGCCGATCTGGGGGATTTGGGCGGTGAACAGGGGCAAAATCAGGCCGATGGCCAGGAACATGGCGGATAGAACGATGTTTTTGGTGATAGGTTTCATTGGAATTCTCTCCTTGGCAATTTTTCATTCAGTATATAGGTCCGACTTTATGGCGCCTGATTAGTAAGAGCCTATCCCGAAATGATCCGCACGCATCTTGCTTGCATATTTTCCGTCATATAGCGGCCAAATTTCTTGACAGGCGTCAGCCTGCCTGCAAAATTTTGACGCCATCTGACGATCAATCTGACTGCGCAATCTGCACACGTCTCATTCCGGGATAGGCTCTAAGTGTCTTATCCGACCCTCACCAACTCATACTTTCTCGTCCCCAGTCCAATGCGCTCCCCATGAACCAACTGTTCCTCCCAGCAGGTTTCCGGGTGTATCACATGAAAGTGGCCGTGCTCGTCCTGGTGGCAGTCCGCTCCGGCCGCGTCCGTCAGGGCGGTGTTCTGCAAGGCGGGCGCGGCATTGACCGCGTCGGCGCAGGCTTGATCCAGGGCAACCGGGTCGAGCCCGCAGAAGATCCCTACATTGGGCACGATGGGTGTGTCGGAATGGCTGTTACAGTCGCAGCTGGGGGAGACGTCCATCACCAGGGAGATGTGGAAGCAGGGCCTGTCCTTCACCACCGCCAGGGTGTATTCGGCAATTTTGTGGTTGAGCACCTCCCTGGCCTCGTCCCACTGGGGTTCGACAGCGTCCTGGTTGCAGGCCCCGATGCACCGCCCGCAGCCCACGCAGAGCTCATGGTCAATGGCGGCTTTCGGAGCCTTGTCCGCCTGGCTCAGCTTTGAAAAAGTAATCGCTCCATGGGCGCAGCTTTTTGCGCACTGCCTGCACCCCACGCAGCTGTCCGGGTCCACCACCGGCTTGCCTGCGGCGTGCTGCTCCATCTTCCCGGCCCGGCTGCCGCCGCCCATGCCGATATTTTTCAGCGCGCCTCCGAACCCGGCTTCCTCGTGGCCCTTGAAATGAGTCAGGGAGACCACCACGTCCGCGTCCATCAGCGCCCGGCCTATTTTGGGCGCGGGGCAGTAGGTCATGCCCTCCAACGGCACCTCCACTTCATCGGTACCCTTCAGACCGTCCGCTATAATCACATGAGCCCCCACGGTCAGCGGGGAGAAACCGTTGAGATAGGCGGAATCGATATGGTCTAAAGCGTTCTTCCGGCCCCCTACATACAGGGTGTTGCAGTCGGTCAAAAAGGGCTTGCCGCCCCGCTCACGGATGAAATCCACCAGGGTTTTCACATATACGGGCCGGATGATGGACGTGTTGCCCGGCTCCCCCAGGTGCATTTTGATGGCTACAAACTTGTTTGCCAGATCCATGGAGTTCAGTTCGCTCCTTTCCAGCATACGGGCAAACTTATCCAGCATGCTGGCGCCTCCACGGGTGCGCATATCTGTCCAGGTAACCTTTGCGGTCATGTTAACAGCTCCTCTCGTTTTTCTTATTTTACAATATGGACTACACTCCAAGTCAAGCCTTTTTCGAGCAGCCGGTTATCCGCCGCACCAGTGGCGATGCGGATCACCGAAAAGCTTTGAGAGCCGGTATAGCCTACCGCCGCCAGAGCTTGGGGGCTGACGAAGCGTCCCACGCTCACGCTGGGTTGTACAGCTGCTGGAACATATCCCCTAACAACACAGAGAAACAGAACGCCCGATGGAACGGCCTTGGGTCATGATACTCTGCTCCCACTCCTTCGCTGCTTTCCACACATTTATTTTGTGCGCTTATCTTGTCAAATTCTGCGCCCGGCTGTACTGCTGGAAATATCATAGCATCACCGGCACCTTCACCACCTCGTCCATCATAATAATGAAATACACTGCCAGTGTGGGAAGGTGCGGCCAGAAAGCCGCTATCAGTGCCAGAGGGGCGATAATGCCTCCAACGAGTACCGCTGCGGTGAGAATTCAACCGGCTCAACGTAGGGCGTGTTCACATAAGCGTTCGCACGCGCTTTTTGGGCAAATTTTTGCCATCTTCTGCGTTGAAAATTTTTGAAGTACGCGAGTACATAAGAGCTGCAGGCAGCTCTGCAAATTTTCGCCTTGAATCTGACAAAAATTTACTCCAAAATCCGCATACTCAGCTTATGGGAACACGCCCTAGTTGACACCTTTCATCTGCTGTTCGATGCCGCCAACATGGCGGAGGCAGGCTTGCGCCTGGTGTGGAAACAGTATCAGGTGTTCTCCGACGCGGCGGAGGTGTTCTTGGAGAGCTGAGGAGCTCATTCGAGGAACGAGGCCAGTCCGGCACTTAGCTTTCTGGTGCAGGCGCGGGTTTTTGGAACTGCTGATAGTGCTTGGAAGTCCGCAGCCGGTACAGCATCAAAAGCCCACGGACGCACAGCTCTGACGCCATAGCCACCCACATACCGGGCAGGCCCAGCCGCCCCACCAGCAGCAGAGCCAAACCGATACGCACGATCCAGATGCTGCCCAGGTTCATCAGGCTGGGCACAAAGGTGTCGCCCACGCCGCGCAGGGCTCCCGCCGCCACAATGGAGATGGCAAACAGCGGCTCGGCCAGCAGCTCGATGCGCAAGACCCGCGCCGCCAGCTCCCGCACCGCAGGGTCGGGGGTGAGCAGCATAAACACGAAGGGGCAGAACGCCATCATCAACAGGCCGGTGAGGGTCATAAAGGCCGCGCCCATGGCCGTGCAGATATTGCCGTAGCGCTTGGCCTGCTCTACATTGCCCGCGCCTACGCTCCGGCCCACCAGCGTGGTGGCCGCCGAGCCGATGCCATAGCCGGGCATATAGCACAGGCTCTCTGCGGTGACGGCGAAGGAATTGGCTGCAATGGACACCGGGCCAAGGGGTGCGATAATGCGGGTGGCGGCAACCATGGCGCTGTTCATGGCGACCTCCTGTACTGCCAGCGGCGCGCCGATTTTCAGAGCTTTCTTGAGGATTTCCGAGTCAAACCGGCAGTTTTCCCGGCGAAACCGCAGCTGCTTGTTGCAGAAATAGCACCGCCAGGCCATGAGCAGAGAGACTGCCGCACAAGCCAGGGTGGTGCCCATGCCCGCGCCCAGCACGCCAAACCGTGGGATGAAGATGGAGTTGAAAGCCACGTCCAGGGCACACATGACGGCGTTTAAAATGCTGGGGGTGACCATGTCGCCGGAACACTGCAAAAACGACGAGGTCAGCGAGTTCAGTTGGGAGAACGGCAGCATGAGGGCGAACATCATGAAGTAGGCGGAGGAGTTGGCGCGGATAGCCGGGTCGCCGCCTAAAAGCGCAGGCAGCGGCCCGCTGAGCGCCAGCCCCAGCAGACACAAAAGTCCGGAGACGGTCGCCGCCGTGACAAGCCCGTGGCGTACCACGTCCCGGGCCTTTTTAGGGCTTTCACCGCCAATGTGGTGGGCTACCTGCACGGAAAATCCCGCCGACACCGCGTAGGTCACGCCATTCAAGAGCCAGGTGCTGGAGGACACCAGCCCAATGGAGGCCGATGCGTTTGCCCCCAGCGCACCCACCATGGCAGAGTCTATGTACTGCATGGCGATGGTGGTGATTTGCGTGAGAATGGCGGGCAGGCTCAGCTTCCACACCTCCGCAACCTGGGGCTTCAGCGCACGAAAGTTCAGCTTCATTGGGTTTCGTCCTCCTGCTCGTCGTAATCCCCGGTCAAAAAAAACTGTTTCATAGCGAGGGCAAACCGGTGCAAGTCCTCTACAAATGCTGTGTCATGCTCCGCAAAGTACCGCCGGAACAGCCGCTCCTCCATTTCATAGACTGGGCGCAAAACCTCGTCGGCATAGGCTTTGCCCGAGGGGGTCAACTCTACATATAACTCCCGCCGGGTACCGGGGACAGGGCGCAGCGTCACTTGGCCGGACTTTTCCAGTTCTTTGACCAGGGTGTTCACGGTGGTGCGGGGGAAATTCCAGTCCCAGCAGATTTGGCTTTGGGTGTGGGCCTGGCCGTCGTTGAGAGCGGAGAGCAGCCAGAGCATATTGGGTTTTATTTTGGCGTTCTTAGAGAACACGCTGTAGGCCCCGTCGATCTGATAGACGGCCTTGCCCAACTGCCGGAAAAATGCGTAGCGTTCCACGGTTTATTCCTGGATCAGCTGGATTTGTACGCCGCTGGGGTCTTTCACAAAGAAAAACGACACACCCGGCGCGGGGCTGATGATGTCTGTGGGTTCCAGTCCCAGACCATTGAGACGCTCGTGTTCGCTCTCTACATTCTCGGTATAAAAGCCAATGGCAAGGCCGCTGCCGGTGTAGGCTTGCTCTGCCGGTACTTCAATCAGCTCAATTTCCGTTTCACCCTTTTGGTTCGCCAGGAACACCATGGGCGCGTTGGGGCGGCGGTCGGACACGATTTCCAGATGGACGATGTCCTGGTAAAAAGCCACGGAGTCCTCCAGCCGGGTAGTGTAGATGGTGACGTGCTGCATAAACATAGGGAAACTTCCTTTCAGCGTTTAGAATACGGATTCGTATTTTAATATAGCATGGAAGGGGAAGAATGTCAAGACTATCAAGAACAGGTTTTTCTGAAAATCTTGACATGGAGTGCCCTTCAAGTGTTATAATATAAAGTAAAATTATCTTTTTAATAATAGAGGAGCAGCTTATGAAAATCCTATTCATCGGCAACAGCCATACCTTTGTCCACTATGTGCCCGCCAGAGTCAAAGCCTTTTGCGAGAGACACGGCCAGCCCATTGAGCCGGTGATGCTCACCCACCCCGGCATAGGGCTGGATTGGCACCTGGGCCAGTCCCAGACCTATTTCAACCTCATGTGCGGCGGTTACGACGCCGTGGTTTTGCAGCACAACGCCCACCCGTTCCCTGGCAGGGATTCCTTACTGGAAGCCGGGGAAAAAATGGCTGCGTTCACACCAGAGGGCACAAAAATCTATTTGTATATGACCTGGAGCGAGAAGAATAACCCAGAGGGACAAGGGGTTATGAGCGAAGCATATGAAGCTCTGGCAAATAAAACCGGCGCAGATGTCTGCCCGGTGGGACGCATTTGGTGGCAGGCTGCGAAAGCCCACCCGGACGAGGAGCTTTACTTTGCCGACGGCGAACACAGCTCCGTACTGGGGGCGTCCCTGTCGGCGGCGGTGATTGGACGTACATTGCTGGAGATGGAGGTCACGGCAGAAGATTGCTATGCCGATGCGAAAGTGTTGGAGAAGCTGGAGGTGGATTCCCGGATGATCGATCTGGTCATGCGGGACGGGAAATTAGATATGGAATAAGGTATGAGGGTATGGCTTGCTGAGTCATTTCGCCAATCAAGTAATAGTTGAAAATCTTCTGCTTTCAGTGGGGATAAATCTGTTGCTGGTTATTCCCAGCATTCTGGTCGCCAACACACCGCTCTGGACCGCTTACAATAATACCACAATCGCATCTGCTGTAGCAGGCGGATAATATAAAAAATACGGCACGACGGCAAAAGAAAGAGCCGTTGTGCAGCAGTCTATCGTTAGGTCCATTTGGAGAATGCTGGCTTTTGAAATCCAAGCCGCCATTCTTTTTTATCTCCCAAAAGCGTAACGGGACAACGTTGACAGATACGGCGGCTGACAGGAGACGCCCACCCACTCCGCAAAAGCACCGCCCCCTGGGAGCGCCCAGCCCCCCCCCAACCGCAAATCATCATAAAACGCTCGGCAGGACGCCCCAAATTTTGGAAAAGCCTTGCGCCCCTTTCAGGGGATATGCTATACTCATAGGGATACCGGCCTGCCCTTATAAGAGCTTCCACAAAGCCTTAGGAGCCAGCAGAGCCGCCCTAAGCCGCTATTCCGCTGTCCTCTCCGGCAACACTGTCTACAGTATGCGGGACACGTGGAAGCGGCAGGCCGCTCTAATGTACCCTGCTAAAAGCCGATCAGCCGCATATACGCCGCCGGTGCGGGCATACCCTACAGTTTTTCTCTCAGAACTCCACTACCATCCCATCGTAGGAGGTGAGAAAGCCCTGCTTCCCGGCTGCGTCGGCCATCTCGTCATACCCGGCCTTGCCGTTGTGAGAGAAGTGGTTCACCACATGCAGGGTCTGGGCCCTGGTAAGCCCCATGTCTGCCAGGGTCTGGCGCAGCTCACAGTTCACGGCCAGACCCATGTGGTTCTCACGGCCAGGGTTCAAAAGCCCGTTGGTGCAGTCGTAGGACACCAGGTCCAGAGCCACCGGGTGGGCCCGGAGATAGTCCAGGGTCTCAGGGGGCAGAAAGCCTGTGTCGTGGGCATAGAGCATGGCCCTGCCTCCCTTTTCCAGCAGATACACCAGAGAGTCCTCTGCCCCGTGGTCAGCCCGCAGAGGGGTGATCTGAAAGCCCTCGGCCTCAAAGGGCGCAAAGGCGGCAATCTGGTGCAGCTGCAGCCTGCCCTCCCGGTCCATGTCGGCAAAGCCGGGGGTCTCGGTCCGCACCCGGGCCAGCACCGGCGCCGCGCCGTACAGGTGGAAGGTGCGGGGCCCGGGCCGGTGGGCGGCCCAGCTGTAAAGGCATTCCAGCTCAGCGGGGTACAGGTGGTCGCTGTGGCAGTGGGTGACCAGCAGGGTGTCTATGTCGTAAAGCTTCAGCCCGTCCCGCAGGGTGTGCAGATAGGTGTCCGCAGGCAGGTCCAGCAGCAGCCTGTCGTCTACCAGAGCCTGGCTGCGGGTGCGAATGTTCCGGCCCCCCTTGCGGCGGGCGTCCTGGCACACAGGGCACAGGCAAAAGGGAGCGGGCACAGCCTCAGCGGCGGCAGTGCCAAGATATTGCAGCTTCATAAGCGAACCTCTTTTCTTTTGTTTGTTTTTGGTACAGACTTGCTCAGGCAGTCTTACTTGAGCATACTTGCTCGGGCACACATACTCGTGCGTACCTGTTCGGGCATACCATCATTACATTATTTTTTGTCCTCTGTCCAGCGGCAGAAGGGCAGGGGGAGGGGTCAGGGATGAACACCAAAGAGAGCCGGTTCCATTTTGAGCGGTACTACATCGAGTCCCCCCAAAGGTATGGGGACATTTTCCTCTACCAAATCGGCGACCGGCTCTGCCGGGGCGGGGTGGAGATTGCCTCTCATGTGCAGGTCTGCCACGAGATTTCCTGCGTGGTCTCCGGCACGGGGTTCATGTATGCGGGGGGCGAGGCTTTCCGGGTAAGGCAGGGGGACCTGTTCCTCTCCCCCCTGGGAACCGTCCACCGCATCCGGTCCAGCGTGCACGACCCCCTGCGGTACTCCTACTGCGGCTTTATGCTGGCCCCTGCCTCCTCCACCGGCGAATATGCCGGGCTGATGGAGTTTTTTGCCCAGCCACCCCAGCCCCTGGCCCCAGACCGCTCCGGCAGTGTGCGCCAGGTGTTCTCGCTGCTGCTCAACGAGCTGCTGGTGGACAGCCCCAGCGCCGGACTGCTGGTGAAAAACGGGCTTGAGCTGCTGTTTCTGCTCACCCGCCGCTGCTATGAGAGAACCGGCGTCCGGCCCAAAGAGCCCCGGCAGAGCGGGAGCTTCCGGCAGCGCATGGTATATGATGTGGTCAACTACATTGACAACCACATTCTGGGCATCCACCGTCTCACCGACATCAGCGACCAGCTGGGCTACAGCTACTCCTACGTCTCCCAGTCCTTTGCCGCGGTAATGGGCAGCAGCCTGAGCAACTATTACCAGCAGCGGCGGTTTGAAAAGGCCGTAGAGCTGCTCAGCCAAGCCAACACCGTCACCCAAGTCTCTGAAGCCCTGGGCTTTGACTCAGTTCAGTCCTTCAGCCGCTTCTTCCGCAAAAGCTGCGGCGCGCCCCCCTCCCGGTACATGCAGAGCGCCAGCCCCGCCGACCCGCAGCCGGAAAAGCCCAAGTAGCCCTCAACCTATTATAATGAGGACTGGGCGCAGAAGCAACCGTTTGGGGTTGACTTAGAGCCTATCCCGAAATGATCCGTACGCATCTTGCTGGCATATTTTCCGTCATATAGCGGCCAAATTTCTTGACAGGCGTCAGCCTGCCTGCAAAATTTTGACGCCATCTGACGATCAATCTGACTGCGCAATCTGCCCACGTCTCATTCCGGGATAGGCTCTAAGAAAGCTGCTAAACACCCAGTCTGAGAGGCGGGGGAGATGCACAGTCAGGCCAACACCGTCACCCAAGTCTGTGAGGCTCTGGGCTTTGACTCAGTTCAGTCCTTCAGCCGGTTCTTCCGCAAAAGCTGCGGCGCGCCGCCCTCAGCCCATTATAAAGGGGACAGGGTGCAGAAGCAACCGTCTGGGGGCTGATTGAGAAAAATGCTAAGCATTGCGTGAAAAATGTTATTTTTAGCGAAAAAAAGCCCCGGTCCTCAGCCCGGGCCAGTGTGCCAGAGGGGGAAAACTCTTGACTTCTGACGCTGCTTGGGGTATCATGAAGAAAAGTGCGCCACGCCGGTGTGCCTGGGCCTCTCTGCCTTGCCGCCGGGCCCTGTCAGACCAGGTCCGGCAGTGTGGAACCTGTGGGCTCTGAGGAAAATGCAGGAATGGATATCAGACGGACTTTCGCTCGTGCACAGGCCAAGCCTGTACACGGGTGCACAGGCCAAGCCTGTACACGGGCGCACAGGCTTGGCGGAGCGTTGATAAAGCTGCGGGAGGGATATTATGGCCGAGGATTACCGGGAGCTCAGCGACGACCGCCTGGCCGCGCTTGTGCGGGGGGGCGCAGCCGAGGCCTTTGTGGAGCTGAGCACCCGCTATATGGGCTTGGTCCGGGCTCGGGCTGCCTCCTTCTCCGGCCCCGGCGCGCCGGAAAAGGAGGACCTGTTTCAAGAGGGGTTTTTGGGCCTTTACGCAGCCGCCCTCAGCTTTCAGGAGTCCAGAGGCGCGCCCTTCTCCGCCTATGCCGCGGCCTGCGTCTACAACCGCATGGCCAGCGCGGCCCGCAGTCACCAGAGCTTTGGCAACCGCACTCTCAACGAGTCCCTCCCTCTGGACAGCGCCAGCGGCCTGTCTGCCCCTGCCGGTGGCCCGGAGGACCGCTATGAGCTGCGAGAGAGCTTTCACGCCATGTGGAAGGGCATCGAGCAGACCCTGAGCCCATTGGAGCTGCGGGTGCTGCGGCTCTATCTGGGGGGCTGGCGGCGGGAGGAGATTGAGGAGAGAACAGGTATATCCCTGCGCAGCTTTGACAATGCCCTGCACCGGGTCCGCGCCAAGCTGCGCAAGCTGGACACATAAAACCCCAGGCTGGAAGGGAGAGACCCCATGATGAACCGTGACAAGCTTCTTCGGTGCCGTGCCTGCGGCAAGCAGTTTGTGTTTACTGCTGCCGAGCAGGCGTTCTACGCGAAAAAGGGCTTTGCCCTGTGGCCCCGCCGCTGCAAGGATTGCCGCCGGACCGCTCAAAGCCGCAAGCCCCTGCACCGGGCCGTGTGCGCGGCTTGCGGCCGGGACACCCAGGTCCCCTTTGTGCCTGACGAGAGCCGCATGGTCTACTGCCGGGACTGCTATGCCCAGATTGTGGCCGAACGCCGGGAGGAAAAGGCCCGCCGCCAGAGGGCGGAATAGGGGGACTTTGGGGAAGGGGCCACCGTGGCAAAAAATTGCGGAGAGCCGGGACACCCAAGCTCTCTTTGCGCCTGACGAGAGCCGCATGGTCTACTGCCGGGACTGCTACACCCGGATTGTGGCCGAATGCCGGGAGGAAAGAGCCCGCTACCGGAGAGCGAAATAGGGGGGCTTCTGGGGAGGGAAATTCCGTGGCAAAAAAAATTGCGGAGATTTGAAAAAAGGGGTTGACAAATGGCGCATCCGGCGCTATAATATACAAGGTCAGTTGAGATGGCCCGGTAGTTCAGTTGGTTAGAACGCTAGCCTGTCACGCTAGAGGTCGACGGTTCGAGCCCGTTCCGGGTCGCCAACATAGTTTGCAGGCAAAGGCTTTCTATGCCGCAAGCTATTCCTTGCTGCTATGGCTCAGGTGGTAGAGCACATCCTTGGTAAGGATGAGGTCTCCAGTTCGAATCTGGATAGCAGCTCCACAAAACCCCGTAAGACTGCGGTCTGCGGGGTTTTTGTTTTGTCCAATGGGCTTTCAAAATTGGGCTTGACCCAC